>CAZUTD010000337.1:816-1501 GCA_964623185.1 uncultured Clostridiaceae bacterium | reverse complement strand
AAACAATTAACAGGAGGAGAGAGTTTAATGGGTCTAACAATTGGTGTGGTGGGAGCAACGGGTGCAGTAGGACGAAAGATTATAGAGGTGATTGAAAAGAGAAATGTTCAAGTCGATTCCTTAAGGGCATTTGCATCTAAAAGGTCGGCCGGAGAAAAAATAAGCTTTAAAAACAAGGAAATTATAGTAGAATTATTAACCGAAGAAGTTGTCAAGGAAGAGTTTGATTATCTTTTATTTGCGGCCGGTGGGAGTGTATCAGAACAATATGCCCCCCTTGCGGCAACAGCAGGTAATATTGTGATTGATAATTCATCCCAATGGAGGATGACTGACAATATACCCCTGGTAGTGCCAGAAGTAAATGCACATGTATTGGAAGGGTATCGGGGAATTATAGCCAATCCTAATTGTTCTACTATCCAAATGATGGTAGCCTTAGCACCCATTCATAAACGGTATGGGATTGAAAAGATTGTTGTATCTACTTATCAGGCAGTATCTGGAAGCGGACAAAAGGCGATTACAGAACTAGAGAGGCAGATGGAGGATGAAAAATATCCAAATGAAGTTTATACCAGACGAATAGCTGGCAATTGTATTCCTCACATAGACACATTCAATGAGAATGGTTTTACTAAGGAAGAATTAAAAATGGTATATGAAACCCATAAAGTTTTAGAGG
>CAZUTD010000337.1:0-806 GCA_964623185.1 uncultured Clostridiaceae bacterium | reverse complement strand
TTAGGATTCCGGTGTTTTACGGTCATAGTGAATCTATTTATCTCGAACTTAGGGAAGAAGCAGATGTGGCGGAGGTAAGACAGGTATTGGATAAGGCACAAGGGATTGTAGTTATGGATGATCCACAAAACAATGAATATCCCACACCTTTAGATGTAGCTGATACGGACGAAACATATGTTGGAAGGATTAGAAAGGACATATTTAACCCCAAAGCTTTATCATTATGGGTAGTAGCCGATAATTTAAGAAAAGGTGCTGCAACTAATGCAGTTCAAATTTTAGAAACTATGGAAAAAATGAAATAATAGGGGCAGATGGCTTTTACGATATTATAGACAAATTTAGCATCTTCCACTCTTATGGGAATAGGATAGATTTTAAATGAAAGGCCGGGGCCCTATTGAAAAAAAAGGAGGAAATACTATGTTTAAAGGATCAGGAGTTGCTATTGTTACCCCTTTTAGAGAAGGTGAAGTTGATTTAAAGGCCTTTGAAGAGTTAATTGATTTCCAGTTGGAAAACGATACACAGGCCTTAATAGTATTGGGTACTACGGGAGAGGCATCAACCATAGGATATGATGAAAGGGAAATGGTAATTAAGACGGCAATTGCCAGAACAAATAAAAGAGTACCCATAATTGTTGGCACGGGTTCCAATGATACAAGGGTTTCAATACAGTGCACTAAGCAAGCTGAGGAATTGGGTGCTGATGGAGTTTTGTTAGTTTCACCATATTATAACAAGTGTACACAAAAAGGGCTTGTTATGCATTATACAGAAATTGCAAATGCGACTTCATT
>CAZUTD010000336.1:0-1505 GCA_964623185.1 uncultured Clostridiaceae bacterium | reverse complement strand
GATAGGATGAAGGAGTCTGGCTTAGTCCAGAGAGTTTATGACGGAATGATTGATGGGATGAAGGGTATAATCAGTAAATCTGGTCCTGGGGAAGATGCTGCCCTACTTAGGAATGTAAGGTCCAATATTTTAATAGATTTTGTAACCCAACAATCCTCTATCAGTTTATTGGATAAGGATTTGAGAAGTTTAAATTCTAGAATCATGCGTGAAGAGCAGGCCCTAATCAATAAGGAAAATAGGTATTGGGCACAATTTTCTGCCATGGAAAGGGCATTTGCACAAATGCAAAATCAAAGTTCATGGCTAATGGCACAGATGGGAATGCAGTATTAATAGGAGGGGGCAAAAAAATGGCAATGCAAAATCCCTATAATCAATATAAAGAAAATAACATTAAAACAGCATCACCAGAAAATCTAACCTTACTATTATATAATGGAGCTATCAAATTTATTTATCAGGGAAAGAAATTTATTGAGGAAAAGGATATAGAAAATGCCCATAATACTATTTTAAGGGCACAGGCAATTATACAAGAGTTGAATATCACCTTAAATATGGATTATGAGATATCCCACAACCTACGGTCCTTATATACATATATGTTGGACAGATTGGTAGATGCCAATATAGGAAAAAATACAGAAATATTAGATGAGGTTGCGGAGATGGTATCAGACCTAAGAGATACTTGGAAGGAAGTCATAAAAATAACGAGAACAAGAAAATAGGTGAGCCCATGAAAACCGAGCAACTTATTAATTATCTTTTGCGACTTAGTGATGCCAAATTGCTCCTAATGAAGGATCTATTAGAAACCACCAAAAAACAAGGTCAAATACTAGATTTAGAAGAAGCAGAGGATTTGGAAGACCTAATCCGAGAAAAACAAAAATTAATTGAAAAGATTGATGTCTTGGATAAGGAGTTTGTAGAAAAATATGATGATCTTAAAAAGAAACTAGGAGTGGATAAGCTCCAAGATTTAGAGGGGAAAGAATTGTCAGGATTCCAAGATTTAAAAAGCAGAATTGGAGAAATAATGGATGTAATCCATGAAATTAGCCCCTTGGATCAAAATAATAATGAAAAAATAAAGGGAAATATCCTTAAAATAAAGAAAAATCTTAAGACTATAAAAACCGGTCAAAAGGCTCTTTCTGAATATAATAAACCCTATAAGGAGAACCCCTCTATCTTTCTTGATAAGAAGAAATGACAGTATCTGTAAGATATTGAGCAATTCAAAAATATGGTGTATAATAAAATAGAATATAGCTAGAAGGTCTGTGGTTGAAAGTCCATGCTAGTCGCAGGCGAAGGGACCCACGTAAGATAACAAAAATGTTATTGAGCATGGTGCGGATTAGGAGTAAGTCCTGCCGGAATTAATCCGAGAGGGGCAGTAGTAATGGTAACCCCAGAGCGAACCTCCCAGCAGGCGGGTGTGGGGGCAAAGACCAGGTCAGCTTCTTAATACTATATTCCTTTTATAAAAAGCT
>CAZUTD010000335.1:0-1584 GCA_964623185.1 uncultured Clostridiaceae bacterium | reverse complement strand
CTTCCATAAGGGTCTTGGTCACAATTAAATTTTTTCAAGGGTAGCCACCTAGAGTTATTATATTAAACAAAAAGGAAATCTCCTTCCTACAGTGAGAATTTAGAAATTCTTAGCTGGGAAGGAGATTTTGTTATGCCCATGTCCGGATGGTTATTGCTAACTATTCGTAACAAATTCGTTTTTCTGCCATATATTAGTGATAAGAAGGTTTTTCAAAAAATAAAATCATTCGATTGGGGAGATAGTTTTAATGGAAAGAAAAATAATGCCTCTAAACATATTGCCCATAGGTAGTTTTGGCAAGGTGAGAAAACTTGTGTCACAAGGAAGTGCTAGGAGACGGATGTTGGATTTGGGTCTAATAAAGGGAACAAGAGTTGAATCCTTGAGGAAAAGTCCCTTGGGAGATCCAATAGCTTATGGAATCAGGGGTACTGTTATTGCCTTGCGCTCTGAAGAGGCATCCACAATTTTGGTGGAATTAATTGAAGGCTAAATTGGGGGGATAGATAATGGGCCTTACTCATCAGTCAACAGGAAAAAAAGTTTTAAATCAGGGCCTTAAAATACAAACACATTCACTTGATGAAATAGTGATAGCTCTTGCCGGAAATCCAAACACTGGTAAGAGCACTGTCTTTAATAGTTTAACAGGACTAAATCAACATACAGGCAATTGGCCTGGAAAAACTGTTAGCAATGCACGGGGGAGATATAAACATGGGGGAAAAAAGTTTGTATTAGTTGATTTACCAGGAACTTATTCCTTAATAGCTAATTCCGAAGAGGAAGAGGTTGCCAGGGATTTTATATATTACGGCAATCATGAGGCAACGGTAATTGTGGTAGATGCCACATGTTTAGAAAGAAACTTAATTTTTGTTTTGCAAGTGTTAGAAATGACAGACAAGGTTATTTTATGTGTGAATTTGCTGGATGAAGCTGAAAGAAAAGGTATTAAAATAGATTTAGCGGGACTATCCCAAATACTAGGAATACCTGTGGTTGGTACAAATGCAAGAGATGGGGTAGGTTTAGATGAGTTAAAAACTGTAATTGGAAGGTTGGTTCACGGGGAAATACCTACAAATCCAATTAAGGTAAAATATGAAAAGGAGATAGGTGGGATAGACAAGGATAAAATAGCAGAAACTATTGTAAGATTGTCAGAGAAAATCTATAATAAAACCGTAAAAATAGAGAATAGCAAATATGATGAATGGGATAGGAAGATTGACGATATTTTAACTTCAAAAATTTTTGGAATTCCAATTATGATTGGTCTTTTGGGAATAATTTTCTGGATTACTATAGAGGGAGCAAATTATCCGTCTGAAGCCTTAGCTGCTTTCTTCTTCCATATAGAGACCTATGTCAACACGGTGTTTTTAAATCTTCAGATTCCAGGATGGCTCCATGGAATTTTGGTTTTTGGGGTTTACAGAACTTTAGCATGGGTTATATCGGTAATGCTACCACCTATGGCAATATTTTTTCCCTTATTTACCCTTCTGGAGGATTTGGGATATCTGCCCCGTGTGGCTTTTAATTTGGACAATTTTTTCAAAAAAGCTTGCACCCACG
>CAZUTD010000334.1:0-1588 GCA_964623185.1 uncultured Clostridiaceae bacterium | reverse complement strand
GTTCTAGAAAATCAATTGCTGGCCTGATGGACATTAGACCAGATTATGCCAATCTTAAGATAGGAAATGAAATAGAAAAAGTTGCACCGGAAGAGGTAGGGGTTGGGGACCATATTATAGTGAAACCTGGAGAAAAAATTGCCCTCGATGGGTTTGTTATAAATGGTAGATCTACAGTGGATACCTCCGCTTTGACAGGTGAGTCCCTACCTAGAGAGGTGGAAGAAGGAAGCGAAATACTAGCTGGTTTTATAAATGTAAATGGTTTATTAACTATTGAAGTCAGTAGGGAATTTGGGGAGTCAACTGTATCTAAAATTTTAGACCTAGTAGAAAATGCTAGTAATAAGAAAGCCCCGACAGAAAATTTTATCACATGGTTTGCAGGCTACTACACCCCTTTTGTAGTGCTTGCCGCAATTGGACTAGCTATTATACCACCATTATTTATAGAAGGGGCAGTCTTTTCACAATGGTTTTACAGGGCCCTGGTCTTTTTAGTAATTTCGTGTCCTTGTGCCCTTGTAATATCTATACCACTAGCATTCTTTGGTGGCATTGGCGGTGCATCTAGGAAGGGAATCCTTGTTAAGGGCGGTAATTATCTGGAGGCTCTAAAGAATGCTGAAATGATAGTCTTGGATAAGACGGGTACCCTGACCAAGGGAGTATTTCAAGTGACAGAAATTAAAAATGATACAGGTATTGCTAAGGAGGAAATATTAAGATATGCTGCCCATGCGGAGAGCTTTTCTAATCACCCTATAGCAAGATCAATTTTAAAGGCATATGGAAAAGAAATTGATAAGGAAAAAATCGAAAGTTACCAGGAAGTACCTGGGCATGGGATTAAGGCAAGGATTGATAATAAGGAAATTCTGGCGGGAAATATGCGCCTAATGGATAAGGAAAATATTGACTATAGTCCTGATGAATCAGTAGGTACGGTTGTATATCTAGCTATTGACAAGAAATTTGCAGGCACAATTATTATCTCTGATGAAGTCAAAAAAGATTCTTTAAAGGCTATTAAACAATTAAAAGACATGGGGATTAAAAAGACTGTCATGCTTACAGGAGATAGTAGGCAGGTGGGGATTAAGATTGGAGAAGAATTGGGATTGGATGAAGTGTATACTGACTTATTGCCCCACGAAAAAGTTGAGAAACTTGAAACTCTGGATAAAATGAAATCGGGAAAAGGGAAATTAGTTTTTGTTGGGGATGGAATTAATGATGCACCCGTTTTAGCCAGAGCAGATATTGGTGTTGCAATGGGTCGGATGGGATCAGATGCAGCTATTGAGGCAGCTGATATTGTACTAATGACTGATGAACCGGGAAAATTGGTAACAGCTATAAAGATTGCTAAGAAGACAAATCAAATTGTATGGCAAAATATTGCATTTGCATTTGGAGTAAAAATCATAGTCTTGTTCTTGGGTGCAGGCGGTTTAGCGACCATGTGGGAGGCGGTATTTGCAGATGTGGGTGTAGCTCTTATAGCCGTATTCAATGCCATGAGAGTTTTAAATGTAAGGGATATATAGTAATATTAGAAAGATACTAGGAGTGTGATTTATACCTA
>CAZUTD010000333.1:0-1591 GCA_964623185.1 uncultured Clostridiaceae bacterium | reverse complement strand
CTTAATTAATAAGGGTGATGTAAATCCAGAAGAAATCTGTGCAATAATCGCACAAACCGAGGGTGATGGATATGCTAGGGGTTATAGTGCACTTTCATTTGAAATTATGCTATCGGAAAAACTGGGCTTGACACGTGAGGAAGTTGCAGATAGGATTCCAATGTTAATGATAGGATTGACCGGTGGCTTAATGAGCCCCCACTATACTGTATTTACTAGGAAACAAGTTGAGGGCCAAGCCAAGGAAAACGATGAAAAACGTCTAGCTTTGGGGATTAAAATAACCAGAGTACTTCTTCCAGAGGAGTATGGTACTGTAACCCAGGTAAAAGAAGTTGCTAAAGCAGTAAAGGAAGCTATGGAAGAGGCAGGAATCACATCAATTGATGATATTCATTGTGTAGAAGTAAAATGTCCTAATTTAACCGCTGACAGGGTAGCAGATGCAGAGAGTAGGGGCCAAAAGGTAGTATCCAAGAATTTTGCTGAAGCGGGTTCAAAATCAAAGGGTGCATCGGCACTTGGCGTGGCCCTAGCATTGGGTGAGGTAAAGGAAGAGAATATCACAAACGAGGCTATTTGCAGAAATTGGGATCTATATTCCAAAGTTGCATCAACCTCAGCTGGTAATGAACAAGTTGCTTGTAAGGTTATAGTAATTGGGAATTCAAATAAATCTGTAAGCCCATATAAAATTGGCAGTGGTGTCATGGAGGATACCCTAGATGTAGAGGGTGCAAAAGCAGCTTTTAAGAGCGCCGGATTAAAATTTACTGATGTAATTCCACAGGAAGAAAGAGATAAAATTGCAACTGTATTTATTAATGCAGGTGCGGATGCCCATGGCCATATACGTGGCAGAAGAACAACTATGAAATCTGACTTTTTGGCTGGTTATGCTGGAATTATCGCAAAGGCTGTTATTAATGCTATTGTTGGCTCGATGATTGGTGACACTATGATCTTAGCGTCTGCAGGCTTTGAACATCAAGGGCCATTGGGGGCAAATTTGGTGGCGGCAATTGTAAAGGCAGGGGAGAGATAAGATGGATTTAATCATTCGTAATGCTAAAGTTAATGATGAAATTCTTGATATTGGTATCCGGGGCGATAAAATAGTAGCTTTGGAAAAGGGGATAAGCTCCTCGGCTGGTCAAGAAATTGATGCCATGGGCAAACTTGCAATACCTGGATTTGTTGATTGCCACCTTCACTTGGACAAATCCTTGTTAAATGAAAGGGCTCCCTACCAGGATTTGAGTGGTCCGGAGAAAGGCGGTCTGACCAGGGAGGAAAAGGCTAAATTCACTGTGGACGACATTACTAAAAGAGCAGAGCGAATACTTGTACAAGGTATAAAGGCTGGAAATTTGGCAATCCGTACCAATGTGGATGTTGATTCTATAGTAGGCTTAAAAGGAATAGAAGCATTACTAGCATTAAAGGAAAAATATAAGGATATTCTAGATGTACAGGTAGTTGCTTTTTCACAGGAAGGATTTTTAAATTATCCCGAAACACATGAACTTCTAGAAAAGGCTATGGAAATGGGAGCCGACCTAGTCGGGGGACATACCATTGTAGACAACAA
>CAZUTD010000332.1:0-1600 GCA_964623185.1 uncultured Clostridiaceae bacterium | reverse complement strand
CCTTAAATGTAGTGGTAATATACTAGGTAAATTTTACGGCTTAGGTCCAGCTGGTTTTCCCAAATCCGTGCTATCTGTCGCCATAATAGCGGTTTCCCTTTAAACGGATTTCTGTTTTGTCACCATAAACAGGACTGGAATACCACTTAGTCCGCACTGTAATCCCTAATATACTTCTTATAGTACAGTCTAGGAGTTTTCCTCAACAGATTAAATTAACTCTTAGCCTCTTTTGCAAAATAGGTTTCAAACAGCAATAGTTTTTTTTATCGGGCCCCGATATCCAAAACCTGATCTATTTATCTGCCTATTTCACTCAAGGCAGGCTACACTACGATCCGCACACTAAGTACAAATCAATAGGTTTCTCCCACCCCAACAATTATTAGGAATGGCCTCCACAAAGCGAGGGTCAACGCCTGCATGCCTTTGCAGATCGCCCCCATCTTCTTACTCTCAGAAACAGCCCCCGACTGGGCGTCAAAAGCCATAACCAAGAACTTCATCGACATGCCCTTCAACGGATTTTTAGCCCCGTCTTCCAAGTTAATTTAACTGACTAGAATACTGCACCACTACAGATAATATAGCAAAAATTATACCATATGGTTTATATAAAATCAAATCATTATATTGGCAATAATTATACCCAAAATAGCACCTATTATAACTTCGATAGGTGTATGACCAATAAATTCTTTTAACCTTTGTTCTGTTATTTTTTTTTCTTTTTTATGATGGATATCTGCAATAATTTTATTAATTATTATTGCCTGCTTACCGACTGCATTTCTTACACCTGCAGCATCGTACATTACAACAAGAGAAAAGACAAGTGCAACAGCAAAAATTGTAGAATCCCATCCATGCTCTAATCCGGTTGCAGAAGTAAGTGCCATAACAAAAGAGGAATGCGAACTAGGCATACCCCCAGAACCAACAAATCGCGATACATTAAACCGTTTATCAACAATTAATGTATGCACCACCTTTAATGTTTGTGCTACAAGCCATGAAACAATAGATATTAATAATATTTTATTATTAAAAAGGGAGTCAAAAAAATTCACTGTATTTCCTCCTTGCCTAGTATTCTCTAGTAATTAAATAATTACTTAGTTTGAGGATAAAGTCAGATTTACTATATTTACTTAGCCTCTTATTGGCATTTGATGTTAATTCCTTAACCTTAGTAACTGACTCCTCAATACCATGTACCAGTGGGTAAGTAGCTTTGTTTTTATTCTGGTCGCTTCCAATATCCTTACCTAATTTTTGTTTTTCCCCAACAATATCTAAGATGTCATCTCTAATTTGGAAAGCTAAACCCAAATCTCTTCCGATAACCTCCATATTATGTATATCATCCTTAGTTGCCTTTCCAATAATAGCACCAATTTTCAGGGGCGCTATTATTAAGGCAGCAGTTTTATTCAAGTGTATATATTTTAAAACATCCTCATTTATTGTTTTATTTTCACTATCTAAGTCTACTGCTTGTCCACCTATCATTCCATTAATTCCAGCTGACTTTGCAATGACTTTTAAACTTTCAATATATGGTTTTGGGTTCTCCTTTTTCGCTGCATCATTTAGCATT
>CAZUTD010000331.1:0-1609 GCA_964623185.1 uncultured Clostridiaceae bacterium | reverse complement strand
ATCTGCACCCGCGCGTACAAAATCCTCTATATACTTATCAGGATTTACTATCATTAAATGTACATCAAAAGGTAGTTTTGTTTTTCCCTTCAGTTTTTTTATAACAGGTGGTCCTAGAGTTATATTTGGTACAAAATGTCCATCCATAACATCTATATGCAATAAATCACATCCCGCTTCCTCAACCTTAATTATATCAGCAGCTAAATTTGAAAAGTCTGCTGATAATATTGATGGTGCGATTTTAATCATAATTAAAACCTCCTCCCTCTTTTAATTTCCTCAATAAATTGTAGGTAGCTATTATATCTCTGTTTTGAAATACATCCTGATTTCAGGGCGTCTTTGACACCGCATTCTTGTTCGTTAATATGTTGACATGAGGAAAACATGCATTTATTAAGAAAACTATCAAATTCAGGAAATAAATCAGACAATTCATTTTCTTCAATAAAATCTATGTTTAACGAGCTAAACCCCGGTGTATCAACCACCCAACTATTTTTGCCGATAGGGATAAGTTCAACATGCCTGGTTGTGTGTTTCCCTCTGGATGTTTTGCTACTCACCTTTCCAGTCTTTAATTCTAGGCCAGGATGTATTAAATTAAGCAAGGTTGATTTTCCAACACCAGAAGGTCCTGCAAATACACTGACTTTTCCAAGTAGCATTTCTCTTAATTTATCTATACTAGTGGGGTCATCATAACTAGTAAAAAGTATTTTATAGCCAGAATTTTTATATGATTCAACTATAAAATCACGCTCTTTTATATCCTTAAGCAAGTCCATCTTATTAATGCAAATTACAAGATCCAGTCTTTGTTTTTCTGCCAGAATTAAAAATTTATCCAACAATATAAAATTAGGTTGTGGCTGGGTTATGGCAAAAACAATAACTGCTTGGTCCACATTTGCTACACTAGGGCGAACTAACTCCGTCTTTCGTTCAGATATATTTTCCAAAATACCAATTTTATTATTTTTGTCTAAGACGGACATTTCTACATAATCCCCGACCATAGGCGTTATTCCCATCTTCCGGAAAATACCTCTTGCTCTACATTCATAAATATCTTCCCCTACATCCACGTAGTAAAATCCACCAATTCCCTTTATCAACCGCCCCTTTAACATTAATTCCCTCCTAAAATCAATTGTTAAAACTTACAGATATATTGCTCTGTTTTTTTCCGTTTACAAATAATTCAAATTCCTGCTTGCCTGAACCAGTTAAGGTAACATAGGCTATATTGCCATCCTTGTTAATATCATGTTTCATTGCTATGACCTCCTGGTCTGTGGCCGCATTTTTAATCATAATATCGACAGTTCCAGAATGACCCTTAAATTCAATTTGTACCCTTTGGCTAGTTATATTATTTGATGAGGTATTTGTACTATCATTATCCTGTGGGTTTTCAATTTGATTATCTATAGTGGGTTCTTCCTGTTTACTAATTGGATCCGGTCCCTTACTAACAATTAATTCAATTATTGTATTTTTATTTACCTCAGTTTGTGGTTCAACACTTTGAAAAAATACTTGACCCTGAGGGAAGTTATCACTATATTCTTCACTTATTTTACTTTCCAATTCGAATCTTTCT
>CAZUTD010000330.1:0-1616 GCA_964623185.1 uncultured Clostridiaceae bacterium | reverse complement strand
CAGTTGTCCTCTTGATAACCTTATGTGTGGCGGGCATGCTCTACACGGGCGGAATCCTGGAAGGCGAAAGTTTTATCAACGCTTTTGCTAACTGTGATGCCTCGCTAGGGCTTTCCCTAGGATCATCTCTAGCCCTTATCCTTACCATAGGATATTTTATAGTTAGTAAAGTTCTAAGCTTTAATGAATGTATGGAGTCCATACCTGAGGGCTTTAAAGCTATGGTACCAGCGATTCTTATCCTTACTTTTGCATGGACCCTGAGTGAGATAACAGGTTTGCTTGGTGCAAGTGAATATGTTAGCGGTATTTTCGAGGGCAGTGCGGCCGGTCTGAAAAACTTTTTACCTGCTATTGTATTTTTAGTTGCAGTTGGAATGTCCTTTTCAACAGGTACATCCTGGGGAACTTTTGGAATCTTATTACCCATAGTTGTAGCAATAAACTTGCCAAGCCAATTACTGATAATTTCTATCTCAGCTTGTCTAGCAGGCGCAGTATGCGGGGACCATTGTTCACCTATTTCTGATACTACTATCATGTCATCAACTGGGGCCATGTGTGACCATATCAACCATGTCACAACACAGCTTCCCTATGCCTTGACAGTAGCAGCTGTATCATTTGTAGGTTATATCCTTGCAGGTTTTATGCAATCAGCCTGGGTAATACTTCCTGTATCCCTTGCTATCTTGTTTGTAGTACTTTATGTAATTAGACTAGTCACTACAAAAAAAGTACAGGCCCAAGCCTAGATATAAAATAGAGTTTATAAAAATTATCTAATAAGACCTTCAAGAAATTTCTTGAAGGTCTTTTAATGTTTCATTTATTTTTCATATTTATAACTATTAATGATTATGGTCACAAATTGCGCCTGTAGATTCGAGTTTGCCCTGCAAATAAGCTTCCACTGCATCTTCTGCATTTCCACTTGCCCCAACAATTACCTCAATTCCCTTTTCATTAAAAATCTCTACCGCTCCACCACCCATACCCCCTGAAATAATTACATTCACACCCAGGTCATTTAAAAAGTTTGGCAGAAATCCGGGCCTATGTCCTGGATTAGGAACTGATTCTTTTTTCGTAATTTTATTATCCGATACATGAAAAATATTAAAGTTTTGACAATGTCCAAAATGCTCTGTTACTGTTTGTTTTTCACTGGCAACTGCTATCTTCATATTTCTTCCTCCCGACCTTTTAAAATTTTCATTGTATTGTTAAAAATTTCTTTTGATGCGCGTCCTGCCATACAATCAACATCAACTATGGTATATCCACTATTAACTGCCTTTAATGCTTCATAATCATAGGGTATTTTACCCACGAAAGGAATTTTCATTTCCTTACATATCTTGATAATCTCATCCGTGTTTTCAATATTGGTATCATATTTATTTACACAAACAAGGGTTTTAATTTGAAATTTATCTGCTGTATATATTATCCTTTTCATATCACTAATTCCAGAAATAGAAGGTTCCGAAACAATTAAGACCATATCAACACCGCTGAGGGAGGCTATTACAGGACAACCGATCCCTGGTGAACCATCAATAATTGCTAAGTCTATATTTTCTGCCGCTGACTTCATGTTTTTCTTTACATCA
>CAZUTD010000329.1:0-1637 GCA_964623185.1 uncultured Clostridiaceae bacterium | reverse complement strand
ATGAAGTATTCTCGAGGGAGAAAAAGCTATTAAATGACTTGAAAATCTCTAGGGCAAAGGCTAGTAAATTTCTACAATGCAGGGAAGAGATTGACAAAGCAAATGCATTACTCAAAGGTTTAGAGAATGAAGAATTAATAGGTAAAAATATTGAGAAACAATTAAATGATAGGGAGAAAAATCTCGCAAGAATAGAAAATTCCCTAAGAAAATTATTAGGAATCCACATTAAAGCCCCTAAAGATATGGGAATTGAAGAAATTATAAATAGGGCTGAAGAAAGCTTAAAGAAGGCTGTTAAAGGTCAAGAACTGCTAAGGATTGATCTAGAAAAGGAAAAGGACAAAAATATGGCCATGGTTTTGGCCTCAAAGCTTGAAGAGGGCCAGGCGTGCCAGGTTTGTGGTTCTAAGCACCATCCTGAACTTGCAAAAGACAAGGATGTTTTGGGTGTAAAGGCTATAGAGGAAAAAGAAGAAAACCTTATAAAATATGAAAAAAAATTAGAATTAATTAGGGCATGGTTGCAAGAAGTTCATATTATGAATGCTGATTTTAATGCCAAGAAACAAGAACTTGACACCAATTATAAACCAGCTTTTAAAGAAAGTAGGGAAAAAATTAAGCAGGCCAAAGATGAACTAATGGATTCTGTTAGCATCTTACGGGACAAGATTTCACAAATAATGTCGGACTACAAAATAGAAGCTAGGAGCCAGATTGCTGAATTGAAAACCCAACTAGATAGTAGGGATAAGGAATACCATGTAATAAATCAAAAAATAGAAGAAGCTGAAAAAAAGTTAACCATTATAAATGAGGCAAAAGATATATCAGATAAAAAACTAAGGGATTTATCTAGGGATTTAAAAGGGTATAAGGAAGATATAAAGGAAATTGAAGAGCAAATAAATAAGTTGGTAGAAGAGAATAAAAAGCTTATTGGCCACCTTTTAGTTTTAGACTATGAAACTGAGATTAGAAAAAAAATTGGGCTAGTAGAAAAAGAAATCAAAACAATCCAAGATGAATGGGAAAAGGCCAGGGAGGTACAGGCAAAACATGAACAAGCCCTAAGGGAACTCATAGTCAAAATAGATACAAACAAGGATAATATGGAAGTTTTGATGAAAAAGACGGAAAAACATATGCTAGATGCGGGATTTGAAAATATGGAAGAACTAAAAAACAAGCTCCTATCAGAAGAAGAAGAAAAAACTATTGAAGGCAGGGTAAATAAGTTTGAAAAAGAATTTTACTATCTTGTGGAGAATTTAGCTAAACTGAAAGAAAAAATGTCCCAAGTAGTATTTGATGAAGAAAAATATGGGGAAATGCTAGAAAGTTACAATCTTTTACTTGATAAGTATGATGAGCTTGTTAGGGAAGAAGGAGCTTTAAAGGGCAGTTTAGCTAACTTAGAAACAAAACAAAAAAGGTGGAAGGAACTTGAAGAGGAGAGTCAAGAAATCCTGAATGAAAAAGACCTTGTGTCCCAATTAATGCAACTTATAAGTGGCAGAAAGCTTGCCAAGTTCTTAGCAGAGGAACATTTGCGTGATATTGCTATGGAAGCCTCCATAAGATTGGGCGAGCTAACGAATCAGAGGTATAGCCTGGAACTAGGCGATGGATTT
>CAZUTD010000328.1:0-1650 GCA_964623185.1 uncultured Clostridiaceae bacterium | reverse complement strand
ATTATCAGGGATATTTTTGCAATGGGGGCTAGGCCTGTGGCCGTGCTAAACTCCCTGCGTTTTGGTGATATTGAAAATAATGACAGGGTAAAGGAATTATTAAAGGGCGTTGTTGAAGGCATTGCCTACTACGGTGATGGGATGGCCTTGCCTACAGTTGCAGGTGAAATTTATTTTAATAAGGCCTATAATGGAAATCCTCTTGTTAATGCTATGTGTGTGGGATTGGTAGACCATGATAAGATTTATAGGGCAAATGCCAAGGGACTAGGAAATCCTGTTATTTATATAGGTGCTCCCACAGGCAGAGATGGCGTGGGCGGAGCTAGCTTCTCATCTATGGAATTATCCGAAGAGGCAGAACAAAGGTCATCATCAGTACCCAAGGGCTATCCTGAATTAGAAAAAAGGGTAATGGAAGCTTGCTTGGAACTCTTAAAAACAGGCTATGTTGTCGGTCTACAGGATATGGGTGCTGCAGGCCTCCTATCAGCATCTTGTGAAACAGCCACTTCTGGTGAAGGTGGTATGGAAATAGATGTATTAAAGGTGCCAAGAAGTGAAGAAAATATGACAGCTAGGGAAGTTATGCTTTCTGAAACACAGGAAAGAATGTTGTTAATAGTGGAAAAAGGCAGGGAAGGACAAGTAAATGAGATAGTGAAAAAATGGGATTTAGAATCCTTTGTTATAGGCAAGGTTACTGATGATGGATTTTTGAGGATACTAGAAGGTGACAAAGTAGTGGGTGAAATACCTGCCAGCAGTTTGGATTCTGATGGAGCACCAAGATATTATAAGGATTATGTACTTCCATCATATATAAAGGAAGTAAGGGAGTTTAGCAATAAGGATATTCAAGAACCGGAGGATTATAATAAGACCATGATGGAGTTATTAAAATCCCCCAGCATTGCTAGTAAGGAATGGGCTTATAATCAATACAATCAAACACATGGCGGCAATACTGTGGTAAAACCAGGGTCTGGTGCTGGTGTATTAAAAGTTGAAGGTAGGAAAAAGGGCATTGCTTTGACCACTGACTGCAATAGTAGATTTTGCTATTTGGACCCCAGGGAGGGTAGTAAGATAGCTGTAGCAGAAGCAGCCAGGAATATTATTTGTAGTGGTGGTAAACCCCTGGCTATCACCGATGGGTTAAATTAGCGAGGCTTGTAGGGAACTTGACACCCCGGTTATAAGCGGAAATGTAAGTTTATATAATGAAACGGAAGACCATGCAATCTATCCTACACCCATTATTGGTATGGTAGGGGTAGTAGAGGATGTAGACAAGGCTTGCACTATGGAATTTAAGAAAACAGGAGATAATATCATATTACTAGGAATAAATACGGATGAAATTGGGGGAAGTGAGTACCTATCAAGGATTCATGGTATGGAAAAAGGACAAGTTCCCTTTATCAATTTTGCACTTGAAACTAAATTGCAGAACTTTGTCCTAGATGCTATTGAAAGCGGTATGGTTCAATCTGCTCAAGATATAAGCGAGGGTGGCCTTGCCATTGCCCTAGCAAAATCAGCTATGGTGGGTAAGATAGGGGCCAAGGTTAATATGGATTCTGATATGAGAAAAGACTTGTTCTTATTCTCCGAGGGACAGTCCAGGTTCCTACTAAGCGTTAGGGA
>CAZUTD010000327.1:0-1654 GCA_964623185.1 uncultured Clostridiaceae bacterium | reverse complement strand
CGTACCAGAACCAATTGCCATACCTACATCAGCCTGGGCAAGTGCTGGGGCATCGTTGATACCATCGCCCACCATAGCCACCTTTTTACCCATTTCCTGCAATTTTTTCACCTCGGTAGCCTTGTCTTCCGGCAAAACTTCTGCTAAGACAATATCTATTCCGACTTGTTTGGCTATTGCTTGGGCAGTTCTTTTATTATCACCTGTAATCATTGCCACTTCAATACCCATTTCGTGAAGATTGTCTATAGCCCTTTTACTGCTTTCCTTAACAACATCGGCAACCGCAATAATCCCAGCCAATTCCCCATTCATTGCTATATACATGGGTGTTTTTCCTTCATTGGCTAATCTATCAGACTCTTCCTGCAAATCAATTGTAATATCATTTGTATCCATTAGTTTTTTATTACCCAATAATAAATTTTTATCCCCTATTTCAACTTTGATTCCATGACCGGGAATTGCTGCAAACCCGTCAACCCTAGACAAGGTCAAATTCTTTTCTTCAGCATCTTTTACTATCGCTTCACCTAGTGGATGTTCAGAGCCTTTTTCAGCAGAAGCCGCTAAAATTAATAATTCTTCCTCGCTTATATTTTCCTTAGTAATAATATCCGTTACTTCCGGTTTTCCTTCCGTAATTGTTCCAGTTTTATCAAATACAACTGTTCCGACCTTATGGGCGGTTTCTAAAGCCTCCCCGCCCTTAATTAGGACACCATACTCGGCTCCCCTGCCTGTCCCAACCATTATTGCTGTGGGCGTTGCAAGACCCAATGCACAAGGACAAGCTATAACCAATACGGAAACGAATATGGTTAATGCAAAGTCCATGGGTTTTCCGCTAAGTAACCAGATTACAAATGAAATCGATGCAATAGCAATAACTATAGGAACAAAATATCCTGATATAATATCTGCCATTTTTGCAATAGGAGCCTTGGAACCTTGGGCATCTTCCACTAATTTTATTATTTGTGAAAGAGTCGTATCCTTGCCAACCTTGGTTGCTTGGAAGTTAATGGAGCCGTTTTTATTTATACTACCTCCAGTTACCCTATCCCCAACATTTTTTTCGACAGGGATACTTTCCCCTGTTAACATGGATTCATCAACTGATGTATAGCCTTCCACAACATTGCCATCAACGGGAATCTTTTCACCGGGCTTTACAATGATGATATCTCCTACCTCAACCTCCTCTATAGGAAGTACAATTTCCTTTCCATCCTGAATGACTAAAGCTGTCTTGGGCTGTAAACCCATAAGTTCCTTAATAGCTTGAGAGGTTTTTCCCTTTGATACGGCCTCCAAGTATTTTCCCATCAAAATCAAAGTTATAATCACACCGACACTTTCAAAATAAAGTTCCATTGCCATATCATGATTACCACCCATAATCTCTATTATGGCATGTATCCCATAAATAAATGCTGCACCAGTACCTATGGCAATCAAAGAATCCATATTAGGATTTCGCTTGATTAAAGTTCTAAATCCCACAGTGTAAAACTGGTAGCCCACTAACATTACTGGCACTGTAAAAAATAGTTGTGCAAATGCAAAATTTAATGGATTATATGCAGGATCAAAAAACCTAGGCAGGGGTGCCCCCATCATATGTCCCATGGATATATAGAATAGGGGAATG
>CAZUTD010000326.1:0-1656 GCA_964623185.1 uncultured Clostridiaceae bacterium | reverse complement strand
CGTAGCAGAGCGGATGGTTTTACCTGCCTTCAACTCCTCTTTTATTCTTTCAAATATAATAACATTGGCATCTACAGCCATACCTACTGATAAAATCAATGCTGCAATACCTGGTAAGGTTAATGTTGCATTCAGCATAATAAAACTAGCCAACACTAATAAAAGATACATAATTAAAGATATATTTGCTACTAATCCAGGTATTCTATAATAAAGCAACATAAATAATAAAACAAGACCGAAACCTATTATTGCTGCAGTTAGGCTTTTTTCAAAAGCATTAACTCCCAATGTTGCGGTAATAGTTGAAGTTTGAACTTCCTTTAAATTTACTGGGAGTGCACCACCCCTTATTAAAGCTGCCAAGTTTGAGGCTGTTTCTACAGTAAAATCACCACTAATAAAAGCTTGTCCATTTGGAATTACGCTTTTAACATTGGGGCTTGAAATAATTTCATCATCTAAAACAATGAATATTGGTTGACCAATGTATTTAGTGGTAGCATCGGCAAATTTTTTAGTGCCTTCACCATCAAATTCCAAACTAACAACTGGGTTAGCTTCACCTTGCACAAAATTAGCTTCTGCTTTTCTAACATTGTTTCCCGATACAACTACCTCACCATCAGTTGTGATAAATTGCAACTGGGCTGTTTTCCCAATCATGTCTAATGCCTCTTGAGCATTTTCTACCCCTGGCAATTCAACCCTGATTCTATTTTCTCCCTCTTTAATTACTAATGGTTCTGTTAATCCCATTGCATCAACCCTACGCCTAAAGACTTCGATAGTCTGGGCAATTATTTGATCCAATTCTTTGCCTGTAACATCAGTTTCTGCTTCGTAGACGACATAAACCCCGCCTTTAAGGTCTAGACCTTGTTTTATTGCACCAATAAAAGGTCTGAGTGAAATAGGGCCCACTTGCAAACCTTTTAATGCAGTTAAACCAGCGATTCCAATAATAGCAATTATTATAATAAATATTATTGCATTTTTAAATCTCACTTGCTTCTCCTCCCATCATTAGTTTCATTTAACCATTACAATTATATATGGTTGTTACTAACTCGTCAATAAATTGATATTTCATTTTATTATAGCATATCCTTATCCTTATGATTTCTAGCAAATTCAATATAAATTTCGGCTGAATTTACCAAACCTTTTTTTTCTTCCTCAGTTAATTCCCTAACTACTTTAACAGGGGAGCCCATTGCTAGTACCCCCGAAGGAATTTTTTTGCCAGGTGGTACTAAACTACCAGCCGCAATAATGGTATTATCTCCAATCTCAGAACCATCCAAAATAATCGCACCCATACCTATAAGAACATTATTACCTATATTGCATGCGTGTATAATAGCTTGATGTCCAATCGTTACATAATCACCGATAATTGTGGGATAGTAATCATCTATATGAATTACTGTATTATCCTGAACATTACTATTCCTACCAATTTTAATATAATTACCATCTCCCCTTAATACAGCCTGGTACCATATACTTGAATTTTCACCTATTGTAACATCTCCGATAATGTCTGCAGTTTCCGCTATAAAACAACTTTTATGAATTTGAACCTTCTTATCGCCCAAGTTTTTAATCAAAATCTGTCACCCCCATTAATTCTGCCTTAATTGCCAATGCACA
>CAZUTD010000325.1:0-1669 GCA_964623185.1 uncultured Clostridiaceae bacterium | reverse complement strand
AAGGAATTTTAACTCTTACATCCCTGGCAAAAGAATCTTTATTCAATGCTATAAAATATTTTGATGATGATAAAATTGGATATTTAACAGGAGATGCAAGTCTTGTCAAGAAAAGTGGAGAAATATTGAATTTTAGGTTCCAAAAAGAAGAGGAGCGCCCGTTTGTTAGCGAAAGTATAATAAAAAACAAGGATACTAAAGACTTTTTAATATTTGCTGGAAGTTTTATATTGCTTATGGTTATTGCCTTATCAATGTTTTTTTACAAAAATAGAAAAAGAAGGTAAATAAAATCAAAAAATAATATGATATAATCAATCTTTAAAACAGTTGCGTTTGTCCCTGCCAAATACGCAACTGTTTTTTTATTAGGATACTCGGCAAATATTAATTTGTTTTTCCTATAATTTTGAGATCCGTTTATTTATTGGAATGGCAATAAAGGATGCTATAAGGACTTTAATTATACCTCCCGGTATAAAAGGGAGAACACCAATAAGGATGGACTTTTTTATTTGTATATTTGTAGCAAGACTCAACCATATAGCACCAGAGGTATAGACAACAATAATCCCGCCTATAGTATTAGCAATGAGAAGACTTATCAACTTATGTTTATTTCTTCTTAAGAGACTAATAATAAGTCCACCAATTAAAAATCCAAGCAAATACCCCCCTTTGGGCCCTAGAAGACTTCCGATACCGGCTCCCCCTCCTGCAAAAACCGGCAACCCTATAATTCCTAATAAAAGATAGGTTAATATTGTTAAGCTTGTCTGCTTTGTATTAAGAATACTTGCCGTCAACATAATGGCTAGACTTTGGCCTGTAA
This sequence comes from uncultured Clostridiaceae bacterium, assembly GCA_964623185.1. GTDB lineage: Bacteria > Bacillota > Clostridia > Peptostreptococcales > Natronincolaceae > CAYMGQ01. The sequence continues at coordinate 837 of CAZUTD010000325.1, read as the reverse complement.
TTGGTACAGGGGACAGGGGTAAGGGGATTGAAATATAGCTTAAAACAATAATAAGGGCTGTAAACACACTACAATATGTAATATCCTTGATACTAATTTTGTTTGACATTGTATAACCTCCTTAATTGTAACCGTATCAAATTCCCTTTCATATTGAAATTTGATTTTTGTTTCCATAGGGCCCCAGTGAAACTATTAAATAATCATTAGCTAAGATAATAAAAATAGTATAAAGCCTTTTAAAAGATTTGTCAACCATTATTACATATAAGGTTAACTAACTTTTTAAATGGGCTATCCCATAAAAACAAGCCAATGATTTCTTACCCAGGTCCATAATCAATACAAACAAATTAATATATCCCCTATTTTTATGGGAATGGTGCTAGAAAAATTGGGGATGGCAGCTAGGGTAGAATCCTTATTAAGTTTACCCCTTTAGTAAATTCATCATATTTACATATTTTAAGAATAAACTTTATATAGTAGCTATTTTAAAACAAGTGTGGCCTTATGTAAGTGGCCTTATGTAAAATGTTTATGATATATAAGTGGGGGGATTGGAATGAAAATTTATCTTCTTTCTAAAAGGCTTGTTGGAATGATTATAATTGGTATATTGATAGTTATAGGTATTTTTATTTTTCTTGCTGGTGGGATAAAAACTGGATTTCTTGGTATATCAACGGTTTTTTCACCTCAAAGAAGATTGCCAATTTACTCAGTTGAAACAAATGAGAAAAAAATTTCTATTAGCTTTGATGCTGCTTGGGGAGATGAATTCACTGACGATATCTTAGACATTTTAGATGAATACAATGTAAAAACAACTTTTTT
>CAZUTD010000324.1:0-1669 GCA_964623185.1 uncultured Clostridiaceae bacterium | reverse complement strand
AGGATTCTAATATATCGGACGAAACTTATTTTGAATTACAAAATTTACATGTGCAAATGCCCGGAGAAAGGGTAAATGGTATAGACTTGAAGATACGAAAAGGCGAAATTCTTGGAATTGGCGGCTTGGCTGGTCAAGGCAAGATTGGTATAGCTAACGGTATAATGGGGATGTACCCCACTAGAGGGAAGATTCTCAAAGAAGGAAAGGAAATAACTCTTAACAATCCAAGGGCGGTACTGGACGAATCAATAGCGTTTTTATCCGAGGATAGAAAGGGAGTCGGCTTACTTTTAGATGAGCCTATAGATTTTAATATAGCAGTAACTTCCCTAGAAATTAAAGAAGATTTTATTAAAAAGATAGGTCCTTTGAAAATGCTTGCTAAAAAAGAAATGAAGTCCCATGGTGAAAAAATGATTAAAGATCTAGATATCAGGTGTACAGGTCCACAACAAAATACTCGATATTTATCGGGAGGAAATCAACAGAAAGTATGTATTGGCAGAGCCTTAACCTTGAATCCTGATATACTTATGGTTTCTGAGCCCACCAGGGGTATAGATATAGGTGCAAAAAAACTAGTGTTAGACACCCTAGTGAAATTAAACGAGGAATTAAATATGACAATTATAATAACATCTAGTGAACTGGCGGAATTAAGACAAATATCTCACAGGATAGCTATTATTGCAGAGGGAAAAGTCCAAAAAATTCTTTCACCAGATGCAACGCCTGAAGAATTCGGTCTGGCGATGGCTGGAGAAGATTTTGAAGGGACGGTGGAATAGTGGATATAAAAAAAGTAATTAATAAAATAGGTATACCCAGGCTTATAATTTCATCATTATTTGCAATCATGCTTATTCTTGCATATTTTTTAGATATTCCTATGGAAGGCATAGCTAAGGATATACTTACCAGGTTTGGTATGAATGCCATATTGGTACTGGCTATGGTCCCTTCTATCCAATCGGGCATAGGTATTAACTTTAACCTACCCCTAGGTGTAATATGTGGTTTAATTGGTGCGATTATAGGTATCGAATTAGGGCTTTCGGCTTGGACAGGTTTTGCTGTGGCCCTCGGAATAGCCATACCTTTGGCTGGATTAGCCGGTTATTTCTATGGTGTAATGCTAAATAGAATAAAAGGACAGGAAATGACAGTGGGAAATTACATGGGTTATTCCATAGTTTCTTTTATGTGTATTTTTTGGGCCCTAGCCCCATTTGCAAATGAAGAGCTTATTTGGGCTATGGGGGGAAGGGGTCTTAGGGTTACCCTATCCATGGAATCTTCCATTGGTGGCCTATTAGACAATGCTTTTAGAATGGAGACATATCCCAAGGCATTTCCTAAATTTTTAGTTAGTTTTCTGGAAATAGTGCCCCTAGGTTTATTATTAACCTTTGCTATATTAACTTTTATAGTTTGGGTATTTTCCAGAACAAAAAAAGGAACGGCTATGTTAGTTGCGGGTAGTTCGGAAGCTTTTGCTGCATCAAACGGGATTGATGTTAATAAACAAAGAATATTAGGTATAGTACTGTCAACCATATTAGCAGCTATAGGGATTATAGTATATAGTCAATCCTTTGGATTTTTACAATTGTATACAGCGCCCTTATATGTTTCCCTACCAGCGGCAGCAGCCATATTAATAGGC
>CAZUTD010000323.1:0-1677 GCA_964623185.1 uncultured Clostridiaceae bacterium | reverse complement strand
TTCATTATTACATTTATCACATTTCATAATATTCCTCCTTAACGAAGAAAAGCCAGTAACATATTCCTTAAAATATCCGCCCTTACTATATTTCTGTAGTTTTTGTTCAAGGGAATTCAGTATCATTGCACTTATAATTCCTTTCATCCCTCCACCATCAATCGCTAGGATATAGGTTTTTGGCATACCTCCTATATCTCCTGGTTCATTTTTATTACTATATGTCCTCGTATGCAATTCTGTGTATGTCTATCGGTAAAAACCATATTTGATCTTAACACGTTCTAGCTTGCTTATCATCTTCTCTCCAAATAGGAACATAAAAATCGAAGCTCCAAGTGCATGTCCAAAATCATATGGTGTTCCTGACAAATATAGAATTCTTAAACTTGTCCAATCAGCTGGAGCACCTCCTGGTATCAAAGAGGCACTTACCATTGCACATATATTCATAATACCTCCATAAATGAAAAATGTAGCCAGGCCACCAAAAATACATAATGCCAAAGTGTCCCGCATTAGCAAGCCTTTCTTAAACAAGACTCCCGCCATAAAACCTATAATGCCAAATGCAAACATCTGCCATGGTGTCCAGGGGCCTTGCCCGATAAATATGTTAGAGACAAAACCTGTAACAGCCCCTACCAAAAATCCAGTCTCACCACCAAAGGCAACTCCTGCAATAATCACAATAGCAACTACCGGTTTAAACTGGGGCAACATGTAAAAAGCTGTCCGACCCGCCACAGAGATGGCACAAAGTACTGCTATTATGATTAATTCTCGGGCTTGGGGTTTCCGCCCTTCAAATATCATTACAAAGGGTAATAGTATCTCTAAAATAATAAGCATACTGATAAAATAATATTTCCTATCATCCAAGTAATAAATTCCCATATAGATAGTTAAGGGTATGGCAATAAGGATTATCATCATAGCTAGTAAGGTCCGCTTTGATAGATGGCGTTTTTCCCTATCATTATTCTGTGGATATGGTATAGAATTTAAGGAAAGATTAGGTCTTTCCTGCTTATTTTTTATTAGCACTTCCCAATCACCTACTGATGAATCCTCCAAGTTTATTCGGTCAGGCGCTTGAGTTTCAAAAGATTGAATATCTCCCCCACAAGCCAGTATTACATCCTGTGCCCTTATTGCATCTGGTAGTTTATGCCTCGCCATCCGGTTGGCACTTGTAGTGTAAAAACTATTGTTGGAAAAAAACTCCCGTGACCTTCCCAAACTCACTATATTGCCATCAAAAAACATAGCACATCTTTGAGCATAAGTGGCACAAAATTCGATATCATGACTTACCATAATGATGGTTCCACCGTTTTCTAAATGCTGGTTCAAAATCTTGGCAAACACCTGTTTAAAACCTGCATCCATGCCCTTGGTGGGTTCATCCAAAATCAAAATCTTTGGTTGCAAAAGTAATATTTTAGCCAGGGCCGCCCTTTGTTGTTCCCCGCCTGATAAATCATAGGGGTGGGTTGACAAAAATTGTTCAATATCACATAGTTTTGCGACCTGCCCTACCCTTTCTTCTTTTTCTTCTTTAGCTTTATTTTGTCCGGAAAACACTTCCATCAAATCGTCTTTTACAGTTTTTCCTACAAAGAGGGATTGGGGATTCTGTGGTAGTAAAGCTAAAAAATTATTAAAAAGTTTTTG
>CAZUTD010000322.1:0-1679 GCA_964623185.1 uncultured Clostridiaceae bacterium | reverse complement strand
TAAACACCAAAGCCGGAGCAGAATAATGTATCAAAGTTGCTATACCTACGCTTGAATATTGGTAGGCCTCAAATAAAAATACCCAGTTCCCGCCCAAAACAACCCCCGCTATTAGTAACACTTTTAGGTTTTGTTTAATAGCCTTAAAGTCCAAGGCTTGTTTTGTAAACAAAAGGATAGACCCAATAAATGTACTGCCTATTACAGTGCGTAATAGTACAATTTCAACACTTGGTAGATTTATAAGTTTAACAAATATTCCGATACTTCCAAATATTAGCATAGCTATTATGATTTTGAACTCAGCTTTTATCTTTTTCATACTAGTGTCTCCCTACTATATAATTTAAAATAAGGCTTTTTATTATCATATAATTTCGCCAAATATACCCACTTGCAAAATCCTTATCCCAATTTCATGTATTCTTATTAATGTATCATAGAATTCAGTACAAAGCCAGTTATTATAGGTTAATTTCAAATAATAAAAGCTATCATCATATTATAGTATAATGATAGCTCCTATATATTCTTTAAACTAGTATATTGTATTAAAATTAAACAAGCTTATGGTTTTTTACGAAATCATCTATTATTTTTTCAAAATTAGGTTCTCCAACTTCCGCCAATTCGTAATGTACCCGGGTGGATGGCTTGTTAATATTGATTACCCTGCTTAAATCAATAGGTGTTCCAATGATTACGCTATCACAATCGGTGTTATTAATTGTTTTTTCAAGATCCCTTAACTGCTCCTCACCATAGCCCATAGCGGGTAAAAGAGCACCTATCTTATTATAGATTTTAAATGTTTCTTGTAATTTGCCCACAATATAGGGTCGTGGATCTACTAATTCTTTTGCACCAAATCGCTGGGCTGCGATAGTTCCCGCACCAAGTTCCATTTCCCCATGGGTCAGGGTGGGTCCATCTTCCACAACTAAGACACGCTTACCTTTTATTAGTTCCGGATTATCCACTGTGATTTCGGACTCGGCCTTTATAATTACTGCTTGTGGATGAACTGCCTTGATATTTTCCTCCACCTTTTTGATGTCTTCTTCCCTTGCGCTATCTATTTTATTTATAAGGGCTATATCAGCTATCCTTAAGCTTACTTCACCTGGATAATAACTTAATTCATGGCCAGGTCGGTGAGGGTCCAGGACTGTTACAGCTAAATCTGTTTCATAAAAGGAAAAATCATTGTTTCCCCCGTCCCAGATAATTACATCGCAACCATCGGGATCATTTTCTGCAGCCCTTAAAATGGCCTCATAGTCTACCCCTGCATATATGATATTGCCCCTTATAACATGGGGTTCATATTCTTCCATTTCCTCAACAGTACACTTGTGTTTCTTTAAATCCTCAACAGTTGCAAATCTTTGTACCTTCTGTTCTACCAAATCTCCATATGGCATTGGATGTCTAATGGCGACTACCTTGAGGCCTTCTTCCATTAATAATTCGATTATCTTGCGAGATGTTTGACTTTTCCCGCAACCTGTCCTAACTGCACAAACCGATATTACAGGTTTTGTACTTTTTAACATGGTAGACTTGGGGCCCATAAGGGTAAAATCGGCACCTGCGGCATTCACAATAGCCGAAATGCCCATCAGTTTATCATATCTCACATCACTATAGGCAAAAACACATTCATCCACATCAAACTC
>CAZUTD010000321.1:0-1735 GCA_964623185.1 uncultured Clostridiaceae bacterium | reverse complement strand
ATTGTTAAAACTATTTTTTTACCTTCAGAATTTTTAATCATATTCCCGACATGATTTGCATTTTTAATTTTCTCACCATTTATAGCAATTAATAAATCCCCAATTTCTATACCACCAGATTCTGCCAAATTATATGCTTGACCATCTTCGTTGGTAACCTCTGTAACTCCAACAATCAATACACCTTCGGTGTTTAGTTTGACACCAATTGAGTGTCCTCCAGGAATGACCCTTAATTCAGGAACTACATTTACTTTAATATTACGAAAAGGTACAAAACCAAGTATCTTTTGTTGAAATATGGTAGTTCCTTTTTCGAGTGTTGTAACCTTTACACTTCTATCCCAACTAAATACTTTTTTAACATGACCCAATTTGTTAAATTCTATGATAGTGTTGTTATCGAAATTCGAAAAAGACAGATATAAGGGAAATCTTTGATTAAGGATATAATCATCACCGATTGAAATATTATACTCTTTATTTAAGTTTCCACAAATATTAAATATGGAGATATATATGATAAATATTATAGTTACATATAAAGTATATCTTATATAATTTTTTTTCCCAATCAAAAAATCACTCTCCTAAAAGCTTAATTTTTTGTAATACTATAAAAAATTATACGAAAATAATTTCTATAGTTAATTTGGCTTTTTTAACGAGTGATTATGATATATAAAATTTATTAATCTTGTAATTAATATCCTTTTTAAAAATACTGATATCAATATTTATTATCCGCAATATTAAGCATTTCCTCAGCATGTTTTAATGTGATATCAGTGATATTTCCATCTAATAACCTACCCAATTCAAACATCCTTTTGTCTTTATCCAATTTTTCTACAATAGTTTTTGTCTTGTTATTAATAATATTTTTGTCTATCAGAAAATGGGTATCAGCCATAGCAGCTATTTGCGGTAAATGGGTGATACAGATAATTTGATGATTTTGCGAAATGTGCCGCAACTTCTCAGCCACGACTTGTGCAGTAATTCCGCTAATGCCTGTATCAATTTCATCGAAAATCAATATGGGGATACTATCCAAGTTGGCTAAAATTGTCTTAAAAGCTAGCATAATTCTAGAGACTTCTCCCCCAGATACTATTTTAGACAATGGCTTCAGCGGTTCGCCCTTGTTAGTCGATATCATAAATTCCACCTTATCACTACCAGAAGGTGTAAGTCTTAATTTTCCATAACTATCTCTTTGTTGTTCAATTGAAATAGAAAAAGATACTTTTTGCATATTTAGTTCACTCAAGACATTTATCAGTTTTTTTTCAAAGTTTTGTGCAGTTTTTTTTCTTGAAATGTTAATTTCTATTGCAATTCTATCTAAGTTTTCCACCACTCTATTAAGCTCATCTTTAATCTTTATTATATTCTCTTCATTATGTATATAATTTTCCAATTCTTTTTTTACTTTTTCTTTATATGCTAGAATATCATCTATGGTTTTTCCATATTTTCTTTTAAGATTATGGATTATATCTAGTCTTTTTTCAATTTCTTGTAAAAGTTGTGGATTAAATTCAATTCGTTCTCTGTAATTTCGTATGTCTGTGGTAATATCCTCTATACGGTATTGAATATCTTCCAGGGCAGAGTGAAAATAATCCAGACTACTATCTAGTGAGGATATATTTTGAAATGACTTAACATTCTTTGATATTATATCCAAAACAGATAATTCATTATGACTATTATATAATTGCTGATAACT
>CAZUTD010000320.1:0-1743 GCA_964623185.1 uncultured Clostridiaceae bacterium | reverse complement strand
AAGATAGAATAGGCTATTTAATTAATCCATATTATAAAGTAATTTTATTTTTGCCAAGGCATTAAAAATTATTGGGTGGTGATATTGTGGATGATAGAAGAATCGGTAGGTTGAGGGGCCATAGTATAGTCCTAGAAAACAGGGAAAAGTTGTCGATTTCCGGTGTTGAACATGTGAACAACTTTGACAGTGAAACTATTATAGCTGAGACTGTGGCAGGTATTATCACCATAAGGGGTGAGGACCTAGATGTAAACAAACTCAATATAGAAGAGGGCAATATAGCCATCAGCGGTATAATAAACTCTATGTCTTATAGTGAAAAGGGGAGTTTATCAGCAAAAGGTTCGGGAATTTTGAGCAAATTATTCAAATAATTTTACAAGAGGCTAGTAATAGGCGGTGAAAACATGGTTCCCATATCCCAAGAGGCCTATATTTTCTTTTTTACCATTTATGGGGGTATATTAATAGGCTTTATATATGATTTATATAAAATATTTAGAAGGATTTTTCACCCAAAAAGGATTGCTACACTTGTACAAGACCTAATTTTTTGGATAATTATTACCACCGTGGCTTTTTACCTCTTAATTTTAAGCAACCAAGGTGAATTACGGTTTTATAATTTTATAGGATTTATAATAGGTTCTTTAATCTACAATCTTGCCCTAAGCAAGGTAGCTAGCAAGTCCATCCTAATAATGGTAAAGCATAGCCAAAACTTTCTAGGAGATTTGTACCAAGTTGCTATTTATCCATTCCGCCTGGGCCTATGTCTTATAAAGCCAGCCTGTTCTTATTGCAAAAAAAAGACAAAGCCTATATACTATAAAATAAGAAGATATTTACGATTGCCAAAAAGGATTGTCAAAAGAACGAAAAAGATATTTAAAAATTATTTTAAAAAGAAATAAAAGAAATATTGTTTTAAATATTAGGGGTGGACTAGCATGAAAAGCAAAGGAAGAAGAAAAAAAAGAAATGTCAGCAAAATCCTGTGGATGGGTATTCTTTTAGTTTCTATTTTTTATGTTGCCAATACCCTATACCAGCAGCAGAAGGAAATGAAGTACCTGGTAGAAAAGGAAAGCAGTATAGTAGAAGAAATCGAGAAAATCCAAGAGGAAATAGATTTCCTCAATCAACAGTTGGAAGATAGCAATGATGATGAATATATTGAAAAAATAGCAAGACAACAACTAAAAATGATAGGGTCTGATGAGGTTTTAGTCATAGATATGGGGCAAGATTGAAATAATTGCTTGTCTGCCCTTGAGACTTAGCGGGGAATCTGATATACTAGAAATGATGGGATTATATTATTTTAATAATATTAAATTATTACTCAAGGAGGAATATTAATTTTATGCTGGCAGAGGAAGGAAAGATTATCGAAGGCACGGTATCAGGTATTACAAACTTTGGTGCCTTTATAGATCTCGGGGAAGGTAAAACGGGACTGGTGCACATTTCAGAGGTAGCAGATGATTATGTAAAAAATATCAATGATTATCTAAGGGACAAACAAAAAGTAAAAGTAAAGGTATTATCCATTGGCAAGGATGGGAAAATAAGTTTATCTATCCGTCAGGCCGGTGTGCAGAATAGGAAGTCCGTAAAACCTGCAGAGATCGATTGGAGTGCTAATGATGATGCTTCTGGCTTATCTTTTGACGATAAACTCAACAGATTTCTCAAGGAAAGTGAAGAGAAAATCCAAATGTTGAAATCAAAAAACAA
>CAZUTD010000319.1:0-1747 GCA_964623185.1 uncultured Clostridiaceae bacterium | reverse complement strand
TGGGAGCCCTGAGCGGAAGGCACATTGTGTAAAAATAACTGGCCAAGTGGCAGCCTGGGTTATAGAAAAACTTCTGGAAGATCCGGAAGTGGCGGGAAAAATACAATTGGTGGGAAGCGGTGATGTTACTCATGAATGCAATGGTTAAGAGGATTCCAATTCCTATAGCAGGATTGGCCCTAGCTTTAGCAGCGATGGGAAACTTAGTAGCATCTTATGGGGAAATTTACAGAAAAGTTTTTGGCATATTATCCTTTGGCCTAATCTGTCTTTTGCTTGCTAAAATAATTATTATGCCAAAATCTTTAAATGAAGGATTTAACAATCCGTTAGTAGCTAGTGTTATGCCTACATTTTCCATGGCCTTAATTATTTTATCTACATATATTAAACCCTATTCATCAGGACTAGCCTTTGGCATATGGCTGTTAGGATTAGGTATTCATACAATCCTAATTATTTGTTTTACTAAAAAATATATCTTTAACTTTAAGATGGAAAATGTTTTCCCCAGCTATTTTATCGTCTATGTTGGAGTTGTAACCGGTAGTATAACTGCACCAGCATTTGGATTGCCAAGGTGGGGTCAAGCTATATTTTGGTTTGGATTTATTATGTATCTGGTCCTATTGCTCCCGGTAGCATATAGGGTAGTAGTTAAAGGAAATATAGGCCAGCCCGCCATACCCTCTATGGCAATTTTTGCGGCACCTGCGAGCCTGTGCCTGGCTGGATATTTAAATTCCTTTCAGGATAAAAGCATGGGGATTATAGGGTTTTTAGCAGCATTATCAATTTTAATGTTTCTTGCAGTTATGATTTATGTTCCTAGAATGTTAAGATTAAAATTCTATCCTAGTTATTCGGCACTGACTTTCCCATTTGTTATTACGGCCATAGCCATAAAGGGAGTAAACAACTTTTTTGCCAACACAGGTATAAGCATATCCGTATTGCCATATCTGGTAAAATTTTTAGAGTTATGGTCAACTGTTATGGTCCTGTATGTATTAATTAAATACCTGCACTTTATTCTTGCTGAACCAAAGTCTACAGGTATAGCGGTAAAGTAAATGGGTGACCACAAGAATATAAAAAGTTCCTGTGGTCACATTTTATTTAAAACTTGGGCAAATTTCTTTATTGAAAGCATAAGTTGGGCAAACCTTTCAGGTTTAAGGGATTGACCTCCATCAGACAAGGCAAGTTCTGGTTGGTGATGAACTTCAATCATTAAGCCATCAGCCCCAACGGCGACAGAGGCTTTAGAAAGGGGTTCTACCATAGCCCATCTGCCTGCAGCATGACTAGGATCGATGATTATAGGCAGGTGACTTAATTCTTTTATGGCAGGTACAGCACTGATATCTAGGGTGTTTCTTGTATAGGTTTCAAAGGTTCTAATACCCCTCTCACATAGGATAACATTTGGATTTCCGTTTGCCATGATGTACTCGGCCGACATTAAAAGTTCCTCAATAGTAGCAGATAAACCCCGTTTTAAAAGTATGGGACGGGAACTTTTACCGCATCTTTTTAATAAGGAGAAATTTTGCATATTTCTTGCACCAATTTGGAGGATATCAGTATATTCCTCAACGATATCAAAGGTATCTTGACCCATGACCTCTGTAACTATGGGCATACCGGTGGCTTCCTTAGCTTTTTTTAATAATTTCAAGCCCTCTTCCTGCATACCTTGAAAACTATAGGGAGAAGTCCTAGGTTTATATGCACCGCCTCTTAA
>CAZUTD010000318.1:0-1764 GCA_964623185.1 uncultured Clostridiaceae bacterium | reverse complement strand
GATTAAGGTAATTATACCATATCCTGCCTATGGATTTCTATGGTGGTGGGGAATTGTAACACAATTGAAAAGAAAATAATAAATCGGCATGCCTGCGGGTTTCTCCGTGGGCAAGCCCAAGGGGTGGGGGTGAGTTTATGACCTAGGGGTAGGCAACCATGGTTTTTAAATTCCCCTATAGCTTTTTCCACTTTCCTCCGATATAATTTATATAAAGGGGGCGAATTTTTTATGAAAAGGAATATCAGCATCTTATTGTGTTTTATATTTTGTTTATTATCTATCTCTAATGCGGCTGCTACGGGTTTTCCCAGAAATATCACGGGGGAGTACAGCGGTATAGAGCTTCTTGTAAATAATATTAAAATTCCCTTATATCGGGAGCCCTTTGTTTATGAAGGTGAAGTCTATCTTCCCATCAATAATTTATCTGAAAGGCTTTATCTTACCAGCTCATACGATAAGGCAAGAAATACTGTAAGGATTAACACGGGCGGTATTTTGCAGGATACAACTACTAGGACTTTTGCAGGAAGTTTGTTGCAGAAGGATTATGAGATACAGGCTATTAATAAGGAACTTTTGGCAAGGGACGAAAAAATAGAGGACAAAATCGGTATTCCCTACAAAAAAATTAATACTGTTGAAGAAATGGAAGCCTATATTCAGGAACATTTCAAAAAACTACATAATATACCCATGACCTTTGACTTCCGTCATGCTAGTGGTTATCGCTATCGACTTTATATCACCTTCCCATCCAGGGATAGGGATGATTTTGAATATCTTTCCAGGCGGGTAATTGAGGAATGGTTGGATGATATCTACTATGCCATCAGGTACCTCTATGATGACAGGGCCCGTATTGATGGTCATGTCAGGGATAATGCATCTTCTTACAGGACATATCTGTCTTTTGAGTCCAGTGGTGATTACTTGGACCTTAGTTTTCGTTCATACAGCTCTAGCAGTAATAGGGTTATCGATATAAGTGAAAGAAATTTGGAACGCCGTTTGGAGAGAGATTTATCTAGTTATAGCGGTATTTCTTTTGAATATGAGGTTAATGCCAACCGATATGATATTGACTTAATTGTATATTTTAAAGATAAGGATTTCTATGATTGGTCCTCTACGACCCAAAGGAACTTTCTGAATCGGCTTGAGAGGGTTTTAAGAAATTACGATAATAGGCTTGATGCCTATGGAAAAATTATTGACAGTAAAAAGGATGAAGAGGTGGTACGCTTCCATTTTATAGACAGCAGGGTCGATTACTATGATTATGAACCAAAACCCACTACTAGCACAAGGCCCATAATCATAGAAACGGAGCAAAATCCCGTAGTCGAGCGTAGCCTTACAGCCTGGTTTAACCAGATTGGCCTGGAAGTGGATGGCCTACCTTTTACCATGTTGAAGGAACCTTTTATGATTGATGATGAAATATACATGCCTATCTCGGATTTGGCAGATTCTTTGTACTGGGTATTTGAATACATTCCTGATGAAAACACCCTAAAAATCTTCGATAATAATTTTGACAGCAAAAATTATCTTGCCTTTGGTGGCAGTTTGTTAAATAGTAGGGAACAAGAAATAGAAAAACTTCTATTAGAACTGGAGATTAAAAAGGAGGAGTTTGATAGGGAAAGAACTACATATTTACCCTATAGAAATATCCTTTCTCTTTCTAGGATGCAGACCTATTTGAGGGATTATTTTGAGGACTTTGAGGGGCTTGATATGTCTATCTCCTTCAGC
>CAZUTD010000317.1:0-1802 GCA_964623185.1 uncultured Clostridiaceae bacterium | reverse complement strand
AGCCTAGGCATATTTTCTAGTGCTGTAACAGTCGCCTGTTTGGGCTTTTTAAGATATGATACACACCCTGCTCAAGTGTTTATGGGTGATACAGGATCTTTAGCTTTGGGTGGAGCGGTAGCGTCGGTTGCAATACTCATGAATATACCATTAATTATTCCAATTGTGGGAGGGATATATTTTGCTGAATCTCTATCAGTTATTTTACAGGTTATTTCCTTTAAAACAACTGGTAAAAGAATCTTTAAAATGAGCCCCTTACATCATCATTACGAACTTAGTGGCTGGCCTGAGACTAAGGTCGTAACTGTTTTTTGGATTATTACTGTAGTCCTGTGTTTAGTTGGAATATTAGCTTTAAATTAGGGGAGAGGGTGCAAGCATGAATTTAAAGAACAAAAAGGTTTTGGTGATTGGATTAGCTGTAACGGGGGTACCCCTAGTTAAAACTCTTTGCCAATTAGGCGCTCAAGTTATAATTAACGATTTAAAAGCAGAAATTGACTTGAAAGAAAATATCAAAGAGTTGCAAGGGTTGGAATATAAATCGATTTTTGGCAGACATCCGGAAAACTTTTCGGAATTGGGTGAATTGGACCTAGTTGTTGTATCACCCGGTATACCCTTAGACATTCCATTTATTCTTGAACTAAGAAAAAGAAAAATTAATATTATTGGCGAAATAGAACTGGCCTATAGGTTAAACAAAGCTCCAATTGTTGCCATAACCGGAACAAATGGTAAAACAACGACAACGGCACTGGTAGGTAGGATTCTTCAAAGCTTGGATAAGAGGGTATTTGTTGTGGGCAATATTGGAATACCTGCTATTTCAAAGGCATTAGAAACAACCGGGGAAGATATAATGGTAATGGAAGTTAGTAGTTTTCAACTGGAAAGCATTGTTGACTTTCGTCCCAAGGTGGCGGCACTATTAAACTTAACCCCGGATCACTTGAACCGGCACAAAACTGTAGATAACTATCTACAAACTAAATTAAAGATTTTCGACAAGCAAAAATCCAATGATTTTGCAATAATTAATTATGATGACAAAAAGTGCAGGGAATCTAGTAAGAAGATTTTAAGTAGAAAAATTTTTTTCAGCACCAAAAATAAACTTGATGAAGGGGTATTTATCGAAAAAAATAATATTGTAGTTTTAATTGATAATCAAAAACATGAAATAATACATATTGATGAGATTGGAATTCCTGGTATACATAATCTTGAAAACGCTTTAGCTGCTACAGCTATTGCCTTTGTAATGGGAATTAATGCAGGTATTATAAAAGAGGGACTAACAAATTTTAGGGGTGTAGAGCATAGAATTGAACATGTAACAAGCCTAGATGGCATAAAATTTATTAATGATTCAAAGGCAACTAATACGGATGCTGCAATTAAGGCAATTGAAACTATAAAGAAACAAATAATTTTATTGGCTGGAGGAATGGATAAAGGTAGTGATTTTGGAAGTTTTGTAAAGGCATTTAATGGAAGAGTAAAAAAACTTTTTGTCTATGGGGAAACCGCCCCAAATATTTATAATACTTGCAAAAAAATGGGTTATCAAGATGTTTTTCTTGTAAAGGACTTACAAGAAGCGGTACTCAATGCATATAATATAGCAGAGGAAGGAGATACCATACTACTGTCTCCAGCCTGTGCTAGCTGGGATATGTATAGAAACTTTGAAGAAAGAGGCAAGCATTTTAAGACAATAGTAAAAAGTTTGAGGGGGTCCTAGTATGGAAAGAAATAATCACTATGACTTCACAATTATTGTTACAGTCGCACTT
>CAZUTD010000316.1:0-1812 GCA_964623185.1 uncultured Clostridiaceae bacterium | reverse complement strand
AAATGTATAAAAATGTTTGCAATAAAGAAACTATAATGATATAATATCTAAATGTGGGAAAATCATTTCTCTGCCCTGTAAAAACAGGGTCGCTAAAGTCCAGAGGGGGGTGAAAAAAATGAACAAATACGAATTACTTTGTGTATTTGAACCAAATACAGAAGAAGAAAAAAGAAACCAATTTTTAGACAGGCTTAAAGATATAATTGAATCCAATGGCGAGATTGAAAATGTCGACGAGTGGGGCTTAAGAAAATTAGCCTATGAGATAGACAAGATAAAGGAAGGATACTATGTATTAATTAACTTTAATACAGATCCGGATACTCCAAAGGAATTGGATAGAAATTTAAAAATTGCGGATAATGTTATTCGACATATGATAGTAAGAGTAGAAGAATAAATTATAAAATAGGTGGGGTAAATATGAATGTTGTTGTGTTAATCGGACGACTTGCAAGAGATCCTGAACTACGGTTTACTGGAAGCGGAAAAGCTGTAGCCACCTTTAGTATTGCAGTAAACAGACCTTTTTCAAAAACAAACGAGGCTGATTTTTTTAATGTAGTAGTCTGGGGTAAAGCTGCTGAAAACTGTGCAAACTATTTAGCCAAGGGCAGGTTGGTAGGTGTTGAGGGCAGATTGCAATCAAGATCCTATGAAACTCAAGCTGGTGATAAAAGATATGTTACAGAAGTTGTGGCTGGACGAGTGGAGTTTTTGGAATGGGGAAATAAAGAAAATAGAACTTCTAGAGAAAAAAATAGTAATGAAAACGATTTCATGAGTTCAGATATAAATTTGGATGATTTTAAAGCCATAGAAGAGGACGATGACGAAGTTCCATTCTAAAAAGAGGGAGGGAGTAGAATGGTTAATAATCGAAGAAAACGAAAAGTAAGAAAAAAAGTATGTGCTTTTTGTGCAGATAAGAACAATCACATAGATTATAAAGATGTACAAAAACTAAAAAAATACATCACCGAGAGAGGTAAAATATTGCCTAGAAGAATTACAGGCAACTGTTCAATTCATCAAAGAGATGTAACTATTGCAATTAAAAGAGCCAGACATATGGCACTATTACCTTACAGCGTTGATTAAGAATAAAGAAAATTTACAAAAACCTTCAACAAATATAAAAAATTGTTAATTTTTTATAAAGACCAGAAAAACTTGAAATTTTCTGGTTTTTTTACTCCGGTAGTAATAAAGTTAACAAGAAAAATGAAAAATAAGGATAAGCCGAAAGGAGATAAGAAGCAATGGCAACACCAATGTTAAAGGCTCAAACAAGGGATTGTGTAGGTACAAATAGAGTAACGAAAAAAAGACGGGAAGGCATTACCCCAGGGGTTGTATATTCTAGAGGAGAGGAAACCCAACCAGTGTATCTAAGCACCAAAGAAATGGATAGGATAATCTCTCATTATGGAATGAGTGGAAGAATATCATTAGAATTAGATGGTAAAAAAACCTTTGTAATTATAAAAGAAGTTCAAAGAACATCATTAAAAAATGAACTATTGCATGTGGATTTCCAAACATTAAACGAAGATGAGAAAATCAGAATGTCAATTCCGATTAATTTAATTAATAGGGAATCAGTTGAATCAGGAGATGCTATATTGCAAGTACAATTAAGTGAAGTTGAAATTCAAACTTATCCAAGATACCTTCCTGATAGAATAGAAGCTGATGCCTTAAAACTTAAGGAACAGGATAACCTGACTCTTGCAGATTTAAACATTGCGGAAGATGAAAACATTGAAATTTTAAATGACATAACTAGTGTCATTGCATCAATTGTTT
>CAZUTD010000315.1:0-1826 GCA_964623185.1 uncultured Clostridiaceae bacterium | reverse complement strand
GACAAAGTTTATTATATACTATATTTGTCACTATTTCAAATTTTATCTTTGCAACTTATATGGCAAGATTATTAGCTCTCCCCGTTTACACTATTTCATTTAGAAGCTTTTCCAAATCCGCTCTATTAAAATAATATTTTTGATTGCAAAAATGACAGATTATTTCAGCGCCCCCATCCTCTTCAATGATTTCAGTTAAATCCTTCTTCCCTATACTGATTAAGGCTTGTTCCAATCTAGCTTTATTACAGTCACAAACAAAGTCTACCTCGTATTTTTCTAGCACTTCAGCTCCCATATCGCCTAAAATATATTTTAAAATATCCTCTTCTTCCATCCCCCTGTCCATCAAGACAGTTATTGGCTCTAAATTTATCAATCTTTTTTCTAATTGTTTTAATACTTGGTCGTCAGCCTCTGGCAATGCCTGTATAATAAATCCACCCGCTGCTTTAATAGTGTGGTCCCTGTCAACTAAAACACCCAAAGATACAGCAGAGGGTTCCTGCTCGGAATGCAAGAAATACGAGGCAAAATCCTCGGCAATTTCACCCGAAACCAAAGGTGAAGTGCCAACATAAGGCTCCCTTAATCCCAAATCTTTAATAATTGTAATATACCCATCCTTGCCAACGGCTTGACCCACATCCAGTTTATCTGCTTGCCTATATTTATTTTCCGCAAGGGGATTTGCAACATAAGCTTTAACATTTCCATGACAATTGCCAACTACTACAATGGATCCTATGTCACCACCACCGTTAATTCTTACTGTGATTTTGCTTTTTTCTGATTTTAACATTAAACCCATCATGGAAGTGGCTGTCATAGTCCTACCAAGGGCTGCACTAGCTACAGCTGTTGTCCCATGCAGTCTTCTAGCCTTTTCAACCATGGTGGTAGTATTGGCTATAAAGACACGAATGCTATTATTTGCAGCCATACCACGAATTACTCTACTTGTCATATCTTTTCAACCCTCTCCTAAGATTAGTCTCTATTATATTATACCAAATATTAATTAATATATGGGTTTTCACCCATTAAAAAAACAGGTTGACATATCAACCTGTTTTAATCTCCGGTAAATTCTTATATGATTAATCCCTTAATAGGATTTGACTTACAAGATAAACCTGCCTTCTAACTATCCTCTGGATACGTTTGTAGCTTGAGGTCCTTTGTCTCCTTGAACTATTTCAAATTCAACAACTTGACCTTCTTCTAATGTTTTGAAACCATCCATAGTAATAGCTGAAAAGTGAACGAACACATCATCTCCGTTTTCTCTGGAAATAAATCCATAACCTTTTTCAGCGTTAAACCATTTCACTGTACCTTTTTCCATTAAAAATTCCTCCTAAAACTTTAATTAAATTTAACAAAGACACTTTGTATCCTTATTCCATTTAAGTGTAACATAGCAAAATATTGATGTCAACTGTTTTTTATTAATTTACAAGACCTATATTACCCCACATAATCCTCACTTTTTTTCCATATTCTTTTTTCTTGCTGCCATAAGACCACCAATTCTTCCTGTTTCTTTAGCGGTTAAACCGCCCCAGCCCAGATTTTTCACCTTGTCTATCAAGTCTAACTCTTCTGCAATTTCATATTTCATCATTAAATCCGGGGTAAATTCATGTTTTAATTTATCCTTTAGCATTTTACCTCCTCCTATTTTAAATTTCATCAAAACAGGAAACTATTTAATGTGAGTTAACCTAAGCTCATTATTTCTTTAATTTGAATATAGGCAATTACAAAATAAAAAGGAAGTACCAATAGCAAGGGTATATAGTTTTTAAATGACATGGATTCTA
>CAZUTD010000314.1:0-1835 GCA_964623185.1 uncultured Clostridiaceae bacterium | reverse complement strand
ACTCTACGTGATAAAAGAAAAAGCGACCAAAAATTTGTTGGCATAGCTCAATTGATAAATGTTTTAATAACCTTTGTTATGTTTACTATTTATACTTACACCATAGAGAAGATTGGTTTTACGATTGCAACTGGGTTGTTTTTAATGGCCTTAAGTACTTTTTACTATGGGAAAGTAGATAAAAAACTTGTATCTATAGGAGTATTTTCTGTGGCAACTCCATTGCTTCTATATCAATTATTCAATAATTTCTTTAAAGTTTTATTACCGTGAAATGAGAGGTGGAGTAAATGTCTAGCTTAATGGCAGGATTACAATTTGCTTTTGAATTGGAGGCAATATTATATACTGGATTAGGAACTATTCTCGGCATAATTTTTGGGGCACTACCGGGGCTGACCTCAACTATGGCAGTTGCCTTACTAATACCTGTTACCTTCGGAGTTTCTCCTGTTGCTGGAATGGGAATGCTAATGGGAGCTTTTTGTGGAGGAACTGCTGGTGGCTCGGTAGCGGCAACATTACTTAAAATACCCGGTACCCCATCATCTATATGTACAACCTTTGATGCCTTTCCCATGGCACAAAAAGGTGAAGCTGGATTGGCCTTGGGTACATCAGTACTTGTATCCTTTATCGGAGGAATTTTCAGCTTGCTAGTTTTAATGCTTGTAGCACCACAATTAGCACGCTTTGCTTTAAAATTTGGCCCAACTGAATATTTTGCCTTGGCAATCTTGGGCCTAACAGTTATAGCTAGTATTTCTTCCAAATCCCTTGCCAAAGGTGTAATTGCAGGTATGATAGGCGTCTTTGCTTCCTTTGTGGGAACAGACCCAGTAACTGGAGTGTCTAGATATACATTTGGAATCCCAAACCTTATCAGTGGAGTAAACTTGCTACCTGTTTTAATCGGTTTATTTGCAGTTTCCCAGGCCTTCGTTGATGCTGAGGATATAAGGGATAAGATAGAAATATTGGTGAAGGGAAAGATAAAAGGCTCTTTTCCTAAAATGCAAGTCTTATTGGATAGATGGAAAATAGTTTTGTCATCATCCATTATAGGTACCTTGGTAGGTATTTTACCAGGGGCTGGTGGAAGTATAGCATCATTTATGGCCTACGACCAGGCAAAAAGATTATCAAAAACTCCTGAAGAATTCGGTAAGGGTTGTATTGATGGAGTTATAGCAGCAGAGACTAGTAATAATGCTGTTACAGGTGGGGCTTTAGTCCCAATGCTTACCTTAGGAATACCTGGAGATGCAACTACGGCCGTAATGCTTGGAGGATTATTGATTCATGGTCTCAGACCTGGGCCGCTTCTATTTAAAGATACACCCGAAATTGTTTACGGCATTTTTATAATGCTCTTATTAGCTAATATCTTTATGTTGGTATTCCAGTACTTTGGGATAAGGGTGTTTGTAAATGTATTAAAGGTTCCCAGGTATTTACTATCACCTCTAATATTGGTTCTGTGTACTATTGGAGCCTATGGGGTAACTGGAAGTATATTTGATGTGAAAGTAATGCTTGCCTTTGGGGTAGTAGGATATATTTTTGATAAGCTTGACTATGGGGTAGCTCCTGTTGTTTTAGGACTTATACTAGGAGGAATGGCAGAAACCAATTTAAGAAGAGCTTATGGAATGTATAAGGGCGATATGACGGTATTAATTACTAGACCCGTTACATTACTTATTTTGCTTGGTAGTGCAGCATTAATACTGACACCTATTATAAAAGAAAAAATGGCAAAAAGGAAAGCTAAGGTTGCCCAATAATCATTTTAAGAGCTTGTCCTAGTACGGGAGGAGAAAACATGTCAGAAG
>CAZUTD010000313.1:0-1856 GCA_964623185.1 uncultured Clostridiaceae bacterium | reverse complement strand
AAAGTCTAACCAACCTATCCGATAGTAGAACATCTTGATTTTTAAAGGTGGCATACTTATACTTTCCTGTTTTTGATAAAACCTTAATAAGCCTTAATTCCTTTATATCCCTGGATATAGTTGCTTGAGTTACATTTAAACCAAGTCTTTTAAGTTCCTCTGATAATTCTTCCTGAGTTTCAATTTCTTTTTTTTCTATGATCTCTAAAATTCTCGTCTGTCTAGTATATTTCATAGAAACCCTCCCCATTAAATATTAAAAAAATTATCTTTATAACATTTCATTATGATAATTTACTTATTATTTATTTTTTATTATTCATTATCTTTTACATCATAGATAATCCCCTTTTAAAAAGATATGGGATTCCTCAATTTCCTGGATAACATTCTCTTCATCGTACAATAATTCTTCATTGGGGTTTTTGGTTAAGTACAATAAATATTCAATATTACCTTTAGGTCCCTTAATTGGTGAGTAAGATAAACCCTTTATTTGCAATCCTATAGATTTGCAAAAATTTATAAGGCCAAATACAACATCCTTATGTGTAGCTAAATTTTTTACAACCCCATTTTTTTCAACCTTGTCCTTACCAGCTTCAAATTGTGGTTTGACTAACGCCACAACTTCACCTAAATTATTTAAAAGACTTTTCACTACATGTAAAACTAATTTTAATGAAATAAAGGAGACATCAATTGCAGCAAAGTCCGCTAATTCATGTAAATCTTCTTTTTTAACATACCTAACATTTGTTCTCTCCATAACAACTACTTTTTTATTTTGTCTTATTTGCCAATCTAACTGTCCATAGCCCACATCTATAGCATATATTTTGGCCGCATGGTTTTGCAACATGCAATCAGAAAAACCTCCTGTGGATGCACCGACATCTAAGCAAATTTTATCTCGCAATTTAATTTTAAAGGTATCAATTGCCTTCTCCAATTTCAGGCCCCCCCTGCTCACATACGGACATGGGTTTCCCTTAACAAGAACTTTAGAGTCAATATCAAATTTTGTGCCAGCTTTATCTATTTTTTGACCATTAACAAAAACTAAACCGGCCATAATAGTGCCCTGGGCTTTTGCCCGAGTCTCAACAAGTCCCTTTTCAACCAGTAGTACATCTAATCTAACTTTGCTCATAATTTTATTACCCCTGTTTATTTTGTAATAGCATAATCCTGAAAATAATTTCTTTTAAAATCATTTATTATTTTATCAAATATTTTATCTGCTGTTAATCCATATAGTTTATAAAGAATATTAACATCACCATGTTCAATGAATTCATCTGGCAATCCAATAATGTTTACTTTTTTATAAATTCCATAATTGTTAAGAAGGTGTTGAACGCAAACACCAAACCCGCCAAGTTCTACATTATCTTCCATAACATATATTTTCTCACTTTTACTTGCATATCTTAGCAACAAATCAGAATCCAAAGGTTTAATAAATCTAGGATTTATGACTGTGCTTTTAATAGCCCTTGTTTTAAAAAGTTTATCGGATACTTGAACTGCTAATGGATTTAAATGTCCAACTGCAATAATCAAAACATCAGAACCTTTTTCATAAAGCACTTCCCCTTTATTCATTTTTATATTATAATCGGGTGATTGGTTCATTGTTTCTGGGGTTCCCCTTGGGTATCTAATAGCCACCGGAGAATTAATTGTCATAGAGAAGTCAATCATTTGTTTAAGCTCTATACCATCCTTTGGGGCCATAATTGTCAAATTGGGAATTGGCAACAAAAAAGATATATCAAATACGCCATGATGAGTTTCTCCATCATTTCCAACTAATCCAGCCCTGTCTATTAAAAATGTAACGGGTAAATTTT
>CAZUTD010000312.1:0-1884 GCA_964623185.1 uncultured Clostridiaceae bacterium | reverse complement strand
ATGGCTGTTACCACATCATTTATTTCCTCTGATAGCATTGGTAAAAACCTTATAGCAATTGATACCATAAAGGCAATTTCATATGGAATTTTCCATTGTACTAAACCCTGTACAATTTCCCTTGAAGTATTGCCTGCCATAATGGACGATGAAATAAGAATAATCATCATTTTAAATACCAATTGTAGACCCTTGACTATACCCTCACTAGTAATTAAGTTTACATTTCCTATAACTATAATACCCTGTCCACCTGTGGTAAAAATACTTTGAATAATAATTAGAAAAAGAACCATCCACAAAATATTCTTTAATCTTTGTAATATTGAAAATAAGGGCGTTATAAAAATCAGGCTGAGGATAAAAGAAAAAACTAAAATTCCTAGCAATAGCCAAAGTTCCCCCACTAGTACAGCAGCTGTAGATATAGTCATAACAATTATTAATTTAGACCTTGGATCCAGGGATGTTCTTTTTGTCCCCAACAACCTCACCTCCAACCATCTCTATAATGCGGGTGGCGTGTTTTTCAATAAAATCTTCATCATGACTAATAGCTATGATTCCGATGCCATCAAAATTAAGTTTGTTTAGAATATGGGATAGAATTTTTTTGCGTTCTAAATCCAAGCCTGTGGTGGGTTCATCCAGTATTAAAAATTTAGGTTTATTAATAAGGATAGATGCCAAGGCCAATCTCTGTTTTTCACCCTGACTAAGGGTAAATGGGAAAGATTGAGCTAGATCAGTTAGCTGAAAAGTTTCTAAGGCCTTGCCAACTGTTTTATTTATAGTTTGCCTGTCAAACCCTTTCAATTCCAGAGGGAATGCTAATTCATCCCAAACCTTTGATGCAAAAATTTGCCTTTCCGGATTTTGAAATAAATAACCTACCTGCTTGCCCACAGTCCCTAAAGACATACTTTTATTATCAACATTATCTATAAGGATTCTGCCTTTTTGAGGCTTTAAAATTCCCATAATAAGTTTACCCAAAGTGGTTTTTCCGCTGCCATTTGGTCCTATGATAAAAGTAAAATCCTGTCTTGAGAATTCAAGGGAAATGCCCCTTATAACTTTTTTTTGTTTTGTATATCCAAATTGTAAGTTTTTTAAGGCTATAAATCCAGGCATCAACTCCCCCCCTAAATCAATCTACCCTTATACTCCTCTAATTTACCATCTTTTAGAAGCAATATTCTATCAGCTATATCAAGATTGGAAAAATCATGTTCCACCATAATAATTGTTTTTCCTTCTTTTTTTAATGTGCTAATCTTATCCTTTATAATCCTTTTCCCCTCTACATCAACCTGTGCCATTGCTTCATCAAAAATTAAAATATCAGATTTTAGACTCAAAACACTTGCTAAAACAATTAATTGTTTCTGGCCCCCTGACAAACGATTAGGATTTTCGTATAAATATTCCTCCATCCCCACAGTTTCTATGGCATCGGAAATTCTTCTGCCAATTTCATCCCTTTCCAAACAAAGATTTTCAGGGCCGAATGCTATTTCATCCTCAACTGTTGGGGAAAAAAGTTGGGTGTCAGGATCCTGAAATACAACTCCAACCTTACTAGCAATGTGCCCCAAATCCATATCCTTTACAGGTTGACCGAATAATAAGACCTGGCCTTGCAGTTTTCCCTTAAACACATGGGGAATAACTCCACATATGCAATAACACAGGGTGCTTTTACCATTGCCGCTTAGGCCTACAATGGCTAGGATTTCACCCTGAGAAACTGTTAAATCTATGCCCTTTAATATATCCTCTTTTTTACCGGGATAGCTATAGAAAAGATTTTTAATTGTTATGGGGTGGTCCATCATTTTAATTCAACCTCTACTACAAATTTTGCCCATCGTTGCCCAAAAG
>CAZUTD010000311.1:307-1897 GCA_964623185.1 uncultured Clostridiaceae bacterium | reverse complement strand
AGCTTCGTTATCGAATCTTGAATGCCAATATATCTATTTCAAATGTTTCACTAATTCCCGCGAACCGTGAAGAAGTATACCGCAGTGCACTTGATATTACTGCCGCTAATGCCATTACATATACACCACCTTCCACAGCAGAAATTTTTACCGAAACGATGAAGAAGTACAGGGGAGATTTTTAAAACTGATTAGTTAAAGCTAATTAAAAAGTAGCTGATTATAAACATATCAGCTACTTTTGTTGATACCTGAACTTTAAATTTTACTTATAATAGTGTGATGATTTTATGGAAAATGGGTTTCATTTTATCAAAACTACAAATATATTTGAAGCCCAAATCATGTAAATCCCTAATAGCATTATCAAAAGCAAAGGCAATATCACCAGGCCGGTGGGCATCGGATCCTAGTGTAATAATTTCTCCTCCCAACTGATAATAGATTTTAAGAATATCCAAGGATGGATGATAATCACCTAAATTATAACGAAATCCGGAAGTATTTAATTCAATACCCTTGCCATCAGCAATTATCTTTTTTAAAATGCTTATAACATGACCCTTAAATTCTTCTAGGGGCAGTGGGGTGTTAAAGCCACCATAGCGTTTAATAATGTCTAAATGCCCAAGGACATTGTACTCCTGGTAATGGCTTATCATATAATGTAACTCCTCAAAATAAAGTTCGTATGATTCTTTTTGCGTCCTATTGTCAAAATAGTCACTATTATATAAATCCTTCTTTTCTACAACATGGACAGATCCTATAACAAAATCAAAATTATGTTTTTCTATATCTTTTCTGCACTTTTCTAAAACATGGGGCTGCAAACCCATTTCAATTCCTTTTCTTATAAGGATTTTGTCTTTATATTTTTCCTGTAATTTTTCTATTGTATCAAAATATAAATCGTATTTAAGATTGAAGTGTATATCCATATCAGGATAATCATAATCAATATGGTCAGTAAAACATAGTTCCTTTAGGCCCTTATCAAGGGCAGAAATAACAGCCTCCTCCATAGTTGCCGATGCATCTGGAGAAAAGCTACTGTGCACATGCAAATCAAACATAATATTGCCCCCTTAAATGATTTAATCACAGGTTCTATTTTACCTATAATTTATCGGGAAGTCAAAAATTTCATATTCTTTTATAATAATAGGGAAAAATGGTATAATAACAATTACATGAAAATATCTTACAATCTTTTATATTTCTATTATAGGGTTTCAGGCTTCAATGAGGGTCTTACCCATCATTTATCGATTTTGGTAAAAAACTGATCTCCCACCATAAAGGTAGCTAGGCTAAACCTTTGATTTTATTTTAATCAGCTTGATAGAGAGCAATTTGGTGGCACCCCCTGGGGGAGATAAGAGAATCATAAATTATTTATATTTTGAAGGGGGATATTATGGAAAAGGTACAAATAATATGCAATCCCAATGCAGGCAGACAAATGATACAAAACAATGTACAGGAATTAGTTGAATTCTTGAGGGATGAACAAAAAGAAATTCGACTTAGTTATACGGGTAAACAATTTGACGCAGAAAAATTTGCATTTCAAAGCAGTAGCAGGGG
>CAZUTD010000311.1:0-297 GCA_964623185.1 uncultured Clostridiaceae bacterium | reverse complement strand
TATCTATCGGGGGTGATGGGACTGTTAATGAGGTAGTTAATGGCATAATGAAAAGTTCCAAGAGGCCAAGACTCGCCATATATCCTGCGGGAACTGTAAATGATTTTGCTAGTTATTTAAAAATCCCCAAAGCTATCATTGAATTTAATAAAATGATTTTGGAAAACAATACAATGAAAGTGGATGTTGGGGTGAGTGGGTCTAGATATTTTTTGAATGTTGCAGCAGCAGGCTTGTTGCCTGAGGTTGCACATACGGTGTCATCGGATGCAAAAACAGTATTGGGTAAGTTTGCAT
>CAZUTD010000310.1:0-1919 GCA_964623185.1 uncultured Clostridiaceae bacterium | reverse complement strand
AAAAATTAGGAAATAAAAAAAACACATACATTTGAGCAAAAAAATCAACAATAGCTATTACCAATATATTCAAAGTTATTTACATTTTCCAATGTCATCCTGAGTGTTAAGAATAAGCATAACCCCCGAAGGATCCGGCGAAGTCGTCCTAAGTGAAACGAAGAATCCTTTTAACACCCTAACATTATACCACGAAAATTGACTTATTACATAATTTCCTCCCCAGACCCCTCCAATTCATCTAAAAACCTAGCTATTTCATACGCACTGATTTTTCCCTCGGAGTAACTCTTCCTAATTTCCCTATACAAGTCATCATCCTTGACTTCCAATTCCTTTAGCCTGTCAAATTCCTCCTGGTTAACAAAACGACTAGAGCTTTTGACGGTCGTCATCCCATAGCCCCTCTTGGGAGCCTTAGCCTCATGACTTATAATATCCGCCAGCTTCCCTATAAATTTCACAATTATATCAAGCTCCATGTCCAATTCATCAAATTCTAAAAAAGCTATCCTCTTTTTAAAATTTTGCATCTCACCAAGAATGCTTCCCAAATCATCTAAAATAATGACCTTATATGTCTCAAAATTTTGATCATTACTAAAACTACCGATGCTATGATACCTATATGTATCTATATATAGAAATTTAGAAAGGCCATTAAGATATTTCTTGTAGAAAACAGCAAAACATTCCTCAGAATTCAAATTCCCTATAATATTTAGCCGGTTAAATTTCTTTAAAATATGGATATACTCCCTCTTGGTTTTTAAATCACAATAATTTATAGTTTGGATAAATTCTTGGGTAATATCCTCCACATTATTTATTTGAAAATATATATCCACCAAGGCAAGCTGGTGGTCATCTGTCACATCTAAAATACGAAATGCTTTAAATAATTGTACAAATTGTGGTATTCCCATCAGGAATATAGTTCCATTATCAGATTCCTTCCCTTCTGAATAGAACAAATCATGATTAAATTTATTATAGGCGGATAACCACTCATCCCTAGGCATATCCAATACTTCCTTGATAAATCTCTTTCCCACATATTCATAATCAGTATATTCCGACTTGTCACTTCCCACCAAATTCCAAATCAACCTATCCTTCTTATCATTAGAATTTCTATCCCTTAAACTGTTGATGGGTTCTTCCATTATAAATTTTGCCCTTTCCTCGTAATTATCAACATCTTCAACTAAATTATTCCTATAATCAAAGAGCTTTAAAATACAATAAGCCATTTTATTTTCCTCAATGTCAAAAACTTTACTTATAGTATGCCTGCTGACCTCACCAAACTTATATTTTCTTATTAAATCCTCCATAGTATATAATTTTGAATCCATTTTAAATTTAATAGTTTCCAACAAGCCTTGATCAATGTTTAACATCTTATATATTTCCGGTATAAAATGTTTTATGAGAAAAAAACCTATTACAACTTCCTTGTAATCGCCATATTGTTTTCTTGTAAGTGCGTACTCCAATTCATTTAGAAAATTCTTTACCTTCCTAATACTAATATTTGAAAGGACCAAGTGTATTTCCCTATCTATACCAAACTCTTTTTGTAAAACATTATACCTATATGCCTGCTTGTGTTTCCTTAAATATGAGAAATCTTCATTTGTTAATACATCCTTATTAAGATAATCCTCCCTAAAAAGAAAATTGAGGACCTCAAAAAATTTAAGCTCCGTTAAATTAATCTTAAAGGGTATATACTTCTCCAAATATTCAAAATTAAAACCCATATCGCTTAAATTCCCCTCAAAATATTGATAAACTATCTTTATCCTTTCGCTGGAAAGTTTCTCCGATATGGCAAATATATTTTTAATAATGTCTACATCCTTAATCCTATCTATGTCCTCATAAATTATCACAATTTTTTTATCAACTTTATT
>CAZUTD010000309.1:0-1921 GCA_964623185.1 uncultured Clostridiaceae bacterium | reverse complement strand
ATCTTCCGCTCCTTGTTGAGCTTGTTGGGCTTGTTGGTACATTTGTTGTGATATGGCATGAAAAGCATTGCTTAAATCCTCATTTGCCTTTTTCATTTCTTCTACATTATCGGCTTCAAGGGCTTTTTTTAGTTTTTCTACCTCAGCTCTAACCTTGTCTTCATCTTCTTTACTGATTTTACCCTCTAATTCCTTCAATGTTTTTTCTGTTTGATAAATTAAGGAATCTGATTGATTTCTAGTTTCTATGGCTTCTTTTCGTTTTTTATCCTCTTCGGCATGTTGTTCAGCCTCTTTTATCTTTGCTTCTATTTCTTGGTCAGATAGATTGGTAGAGGAAGTAATTGTTATTTTTTGCTCTTTACCTGTACCCAAGTCCTTGGCAGACACATTTACAATTCCGTTGGCGTCAATATCAAAAGTTACCTCTATTTGCGGAACTCCCCTTGGTGCTGGCGGGATTCCAGATAATTCAAACCTGCCCATTGTAATGTTATCCGCAGCCATCTGTCTTTCTCCCTGTAATACATGTATATCTACCGCAGGTTGGTTATCAGCAGCCGTTGAGAATATCTGACTTTTCTTTGTTGGTATTGTTGTATTCCTTTCTATTAACCTAGTAAGTACCCCTCCTAATGTTTCAATTCCTAGGGATAGGGGTGTTACATCCAGCAGTAGAACATCCTTTACTTCACCTGTCAAGACTCCGGCTTGAATCGCAGCACCGATTGCAACACATTCATCAGGGTTAATCCCCTTGTGTGAATCCTTTCCTGTCAATTTTCTTACTTCCTCCTGTACGGCTGGTATACGGGTAGAGCCCCCAACCAAAATTATTTTATCTAATTCCTGTGGAGACAGTTTAGCATCCGCTAAAGCCTTTCTCATTGGTTCCATAGTTTCTTGCACCAAATGTCCAGCAATTTCTTCAAACTTTGCCCTAGTTAAGTCCATATTCAAATGTTTTGGTCCTGTATTAGTGGCTGTAATAAAGGGTAAATTTATATTTGTAGTCATAGTACTGGATAGTTCTTGTTTTGCTTTTTCAGCTGCTTCCTTTAATCGCTGTAGAGCCATTTTATCTTGTCTAAGATCAATTCCCTCTTGTTTTTTGAACTCTTCGGCAATGTAATCTATAATTACCTGGTCAAAATTGTCCCCACCAAGATGATTGTTTCCATTAGTTGCTAAAACCTCAAAGACCCCGTCTCCCAGTTCTAGAATTGATACATCGAAGGTACCCCCACCCAAGTCATAAACTAATATTTTTTGTTGTTGTTCAACTTTATCCAATCCGTAGGCCAAGGCCGCTGCTGTTGGCTCGTTAATTATTCTTTGGACATTTAATCCAGCAATCCTGCCAGCATCCTTGGTGGCCTGCCTTTGACTATCAGTAAAATATGCAGGAACTGTAATAACTGCATCAGTTACCTTCTGACCCAAATAAGCCTCTGCATCTGCTTTTAGTTTTTGTAGAAGCATAGCAGAAATATCCTGAGGTGCATATGTCTTACCACTAATATCCTTTTTATAATCAGAACCCATATGGGTTTTTATAGATAAAATTGTTTTTTCTGGATTAGTAACAGCCTGCCTTTTCGCAGGTTCACCCACAATTCTTTCATCATCCTTGCCAAATGCAACAATAGACGGTGTTGTTCTGTTTCCCTCAGCATTTGTAATAACAACAGGCTCGCCACCCTCTAAAACCGCAACACATGAATTGGTTGTACCCAAATCAATACCAATAACTTTACTCATTACCTTTTTCCTCCTTCTATATTAAAAATTATTTTTTACTCTGCTACCTTTACCATGGCTGGTCTTAAAACCTTTTCTTGAATTGTATATCCTTTTTGAAAAACCTCTATAACCTCACCGGACTCAGCATCTGCTTCCTCCCTCATGACCGCATGGTGCA
>CAZUTD010000308.1:0-1929 GCA_964623185.1 uncultured Clostridiaceae bacterium | reverse complement strand
TATTCACACTATAAGAAAAGTGTTAGGAGGAAAATCAAATGAAGAGTAGAATAACAAAGAAATTTGAGACCATTCGCAGCAAGGGTGAAAAGGCATTAATCGCTTATATCACGGCAGGAGATCCAGATTTAGATACTACTTATAGGCTTGTACTTGAAATGGAAAGAGCCGGGGTAGATATAGTGGAACTGGGTATCCCCTATTCAGATCCCTTGGCTGATGGCCCTGTTATACAGAGGGCTTCAATGCGGGCATTAAAGGCAGGTACAGATATAAATGCAGTTTTTGGGTTAGCTGAAAGGTTGAGAAAAACAACGGAAATACCCCTGGTTTTTTTGGTATACTTCAATTGTGTTTTCCAATACGGGTTTGGGAGATTTTTAGATCAATGTAAGGAAAAAGGAATAGATGGTCTTATAATCCCGGATTTACCCTTGGAGGAAAGGAAGGAATTACAGGATATGATGAAGGCTTATCATATTGATTTAATTCCCTTGGTTGCTCCAACTTCAGAGGAGAGAGCTAAAGCTATCGTCGAAGATAGCAGCGGGTTTGTATATTGTATTTCCTCAATGGGGGTTACGGGACAGAGGAAGAGTTTAGACACAGATTTAAACAAGTTTTTAAATCAAATAAGAGAATATACGGACCTGCCTTTGGCTTTGGGATTCGGTATAGGAACAGCCGAAATGATAAGACAAACTAAAGATTTATGTGATGGTTTGATTGTGGGTAGTGGAATTATCCAAATGATTGAGGAAGGGATAGAAGGAGGAGAGATAGAAAGGAGAGTATTTGATTTTGTCAAGGGATTGGCAGAGGCCAAAAAGATTGCTTGACAACTACCATAACTTTCTATAAAGTTATTAATTAAATAATCAAATAAAAACATAACAAGGGAATGAAGGATAATGCAACAATTTCAACAAATTGTTATAATTGGTATGGGTCTTATGGGAGGATCCCTAGCCTGGGCCCTAAAAAAGAATGGTTATAAGGGCAAAATTATTGGATGCGACGTATCCAAGGCTACTTTAGTTGAAGCTAAGGGAATGGGAATAATTGACGAATATCATATTAAGCCCGGGGATGCCGTCCTAAATATATTTCAGGAAATTGGTCCTTACCTGGCTAAAGATGTTATTGTTACAGATTTAGGCAGTGTAAAGATGGAAGTTGAAAGGGTTGCAGCTACATTCCTACCGCAAGGTGTCCAGTTTTTGGGCGGACACCCAATGGCAGGCTCAGAAAAGGGTGGTATTAAAGCAGCTACACCCTTTTTGTTTGAGAATGCCTATTATTTTTTGACACCAAATAAAAAAACAAGTAGGACAAGCATAAGAAGAGTGGAAAAACTGGTGAAAAACATAGGGGCCTATCCAGTAATTATGGAGGCTAACCAGCATGATAAAATTGTGGCACGGATTAGCCATCTTCCACATTTAACCGCAGTCTTATTAACCTCTGTATTGGGCAGAAATAATAATATTTCCTACCTGCCTTTTGTGGGTGGAGGTTTTCGGGATAGTACCAGGATTGCATCAGGAAATCCCCAGATGTGGAAAGATATATTCTTTTCAAACCAAATGGAAATCTTAAAGGGCATTGAAATTTTTGAAAAATTACTTCAGGACTTTAAAGAAAAATTAATAAATGAAGAGGACCAATTAATATTTGCAATCCTAGAAGAGGCTAAAAAGCTAAGAGACAGGATGCCTCATACTGGCAGGGATTATATACCGCCTATTTATGATCTTATTATAGATGCCCAGGACCGGCCGGGGGTCTTGGGAGAACTTACACAAATTATAGGGGATAAGGGTATCAATATAAAGGAAATAGAAATCTTACATGCACGACAGGGGGTCAAAGGAGCTATACGGGTGGGATTTGCTACTAAGGAAGAAGAAGAAAAAGCATTTTATCTTC
>CAZUTD010000307.1:0-1929 GCA_964623185.1 uncultured Clostridiaceae bacterium | reverse complement strand
CAAGCAATTAAAAACCAGGTTAGAAAACATGATTTATTCATTCAAAACAAGCAGGAGCAAAGCTTTGGCTTCAGTTTTAATAGGAATTTTAATATTTGTATCGGGGTTTACTGTTGCTTGCAGTGTTTTGCCTGAAAATAGTCAAGAAGAAAAGGCTATTGCAGAAGTTGATTTGATAAATGATAATAATAATCCTGTTAAGACTACGGATGTTTTGAAAGGACTTGCAAATAAGGAGTTTTTTATAAAAGATGATAGGTCTAACAAGTCAACCAATGATTTAGTGATAGAATTTGGACAATCCTTTGTAAATCTATTTACTGGGGCAGTTGCGGGACAGGACAAGGTAGCTTTTGATAAGTATATATCCAATGAAAACTTGCTGAAATTTATGGATAAGCTATTGGAATTAACCCAGATACAGGAAGCTTGGGGTGATAATGCTATTAATTATGGATTAGAAAATAAATTTGCTGACCCGACCTTACGCCAACACCCGGGGGATCAATTATGGTATTTGGAATTACCATTTGAATTTGAAGGTTGGGGAATAAGAGCTAAAATGTTAATAGGAGAAGAAAATAAGGCATTAAAATTACTTGACATATATTTCGGAACAAAGGATGGGATTGATACATTTGCCACAGGTCATCCAGCTGACAGGAAGGTAAAGGACCCTGGTATATGGGAGGATGAAGATTGGGTTAGGGATGTTTTTGAAAGGCTAGAGGAATTTGAGTTCGAGGTTGATATACCGCACAGGGCATACTACCATGATCCCTACGCTAATCCCCCAATAAATATAGATATAGAGCCAGGCAGGCAGAGATTAACAAAAGATGAAATAGACCTCTATATAAAGTATAGGAAGCCTAATGCTGGCACAAATGGTATTGATGGATTAAGGTAATTAAGAGGTTTTGCTATAAAGTTAAAGAAGTAGTACTAGGAGGGTTGGAATGGACATTCTTCAAATATTTTATAATAATAAAAAAGAGGAACAAGCAGAGGCCATGGCTAAATATATGAAAAATTTATTCCCATTTCTAGGTCTGAAAAAACCAGAAAGGGCAAAATTATCAAGGGAGTTTTTAAGGGACAAGAAAAAAGAAGATAGGATTGACTGGGATTTTATCTTTAAATGTTATGAAAAGCCGGAAAGGGAATTTCAATATCTGGCAATAGACTATATAAACGAGGTTAAGGATTTATTAAGAGTTGAGGATATTAAAAATATAGAAAAACTTTTAACAACAAAGTCCTGGTGGGACAGTGTAGACGCCATAAATAAAATAATAGGATATCTTGTTTTCAAGTATCCAGAGATGAAAGACGAAACTATATTAAATTGGAGTAAATCAGAAAATATTTGGCTAAAGAGAGTGTCTATCCTATTTCAATTAAGATACAAGGAAAATACCGATAGGGAGTTCTTGACCAGGGTAATTTTAGAAAATTCCAGGACTGATGAATTTTTTATAAACAAGGCGATTGGGTGGGCATTGAGAGAATACTCTAAAACTAATAGGGAGTGGGTTAGGGATTTTATTGAGAAAAATGATTTATCGAGGCTAAGCGTAAGGGAAGGCAGTAAGTATATTTAGGTGGTTTGTTCAGGAAGATAAATAGTAAATATGGGGCCTAATAAATCCGGGCAGATAGGGTCGCTCTGTTTGCGCCCCAACACATTTTCATATTATAGCCCATATTGATAATACTAGATATAAGAAAAAACAAAACAAGGGGAGGCGTAGGAATGAAGGATTTTTTGGCAACCTTTGCAGTTGTATTGATTTTATTATTTTTCTTTCTTTTTTTCGGTGGCCTATATTTGTTTAGCAATATTTGGGGAGTTCTTATTTTGGTATCTTTTATTATTAGCATAGTAATTACAGGTTTTTTGCAACAGGAATCACAAATCGGGAAATT
>CAZUTD010000306.1:0-1944 GCA_964623185.1 uncultured Clostridiaceae bacterium | reverse complement strand
ATTAAATTTTACAACCTCATGTAAGTGTTCTATGTTTTCCACCTTAACCGAAATCTTTTTTTCTTGTCCCATATTTTTTGATATAGGCAGGGGAAACATCTTAGAATTATCTATCACTTTATCTGACCGCTTTGATTTGTTTATTCTTATTTTTATTAGTTCATCTGCCGCTTTTCTTCTAGTTTTATTAACAGCTGAGATTGGCAGGCTTACATTAGATTCTAATGATATTTTTATATTTTCCAAATCAAAAGGAGTATTGCCAAATTTCTTTAAATTTTCTCTTAATTTTTCTTCTGACAGGGCTACTTTTTTAGCCTTTTCTGCCTTAACACCACTTTCCACATATACCGTATTACCATCTATGTCCCAAATATATAGTTTTAGGGGATTATTTTCTTTAAGCCTAGCTTCCCCATCTATTTTTATTTTTCTATTCTCTACACTTTCATTATAGGTAGATTGCAAATCCTTCATTAGCTGAGAATCTAGGGTTTTGTAAATTTCATCATCCCTGCTAATATTTCCCTCAAATTCAATTTCTACAATATCACCTGTTACAGCCCTATGTGTCAGCCTATTATTTGTATAAATTTTATTTACAATACCCCCGATGCCTTTATGACCGGAGGCAGAAACCCAAATTCCATCGCCTTGGTTAATATTGTCCAAAACTTTTATTTTAACCCTCTTTTTAACAGAATCATAAGCAGCAACCCTGCCCAATAACAAACCCTTATTACTAGGCCTATTCGGATTTAAAAATTCCCCCTGGGGGCTTTCAAGCAAGTATCCCCGTGTAAATTCCCTATTGAATATTTGTGTGATTTCCTTTACCCCAACCTCATCATATAAATTTTGTCCATATGCTAAGTAGTTATCTATTGCCCTTCGGTAAGTCCGTACAACAGCCGCTACATATTCAGGATTCTTCATCCTGCCCTCTATTTTTAAGGATTTTATACCACTTTCAATAATTTCACCAATCTGTTCAATCGTTTTTAAATCACGAGTACTTATATAGTAGGCTTTTTCAGATTTTATATCCCTACTATCTAAAGAAATAATTTCGTAAGCTTTTCGACAAGGCTGGGCACATCTTCCCCTATTGCCACTACGGCCACCTATAAAACTGCTCATAAGGCATAAACCCGAATATGAGTAACACAGGGCCCCATGTGCAAAAACCTCTAATTCTATTTGGGTTCTATCTTGTATGGTTTTTATATCCTTGATAGATAGTTCTCTGGCTAATACTACCCTTTTTACCCCCATTTTTTGTAATTCCATAATACCCGCACTATTGTGTAATGCCATTTGTGTACTGCAATGCACTTCAAAATCTGGAAAAAACTTTTTAACTAGATTTATAACACCTAAATCCTGGACAATGATAGCATCTACACCTAAACTATATAGTTTTGAAATATATTCTATTGCGTCTAGGGTTTCATAATCTTTAATCAGGGTATTTATTGTTACATAAATTTTAACGCCCCTAAGATGGGCATAATCTATAGCCCTCTCTAATGTTTCCATATTGAAATTTTGTGCATATGCCCGGGCCCCAAAATTCCTGCCACCTAAATATACCGCATCTGCACCATTTTGCACAGCAGCAATAAAGGCTTCATAAGAACCTGCTGGTGCAAGCAACTCTATATTTCTCATTAATATTAACACCTTTCCATCTTATAGTCGAGCAAGCAAAATATATTTACTATACCAATAAAACTATAATTGATATCATAGCTAGTATTATGTATTCTTATTCTAGTTTTATTCAAGCCTGTTTATTTGGGTTTCTAACAGCTAAAAAGCAAGTGGAGCCCAACACCCCATAGGGGCGGAGGGCATCCTTGCTTTTTTGGTCCATTAACTGAAAATTTTAATCCTAAATATCATCTGAGTTTTCAATATATTCATCTAAATCTTTGCGCATTT
>CAZUTD010000305.1:0-1950 GCA_964623185.1 uncultured Clostridiaceae bacterium | reverse complement strand
CCAATAAAGTATAACAAAACCATCGAATCACATATAGTAAATATTGAAGAGATTTTAATGGAGGAGGATCTGCCCTACTCCCCTAGATGGATTGCTATTAAAATTCTTGAAGGTGATGAAAAATTAATCGCAGAAATGAAAGAATTTGACACAGATAATAAAATAATGCCATCTATAGAAAAATTGTATAACAACATTCAAAATGAAAATTTCGAACTTGATATTATAGATTCTAGATATAATTTTATTAATGACGCTACAAATGGTGCTGTTTTAAGACCCGATGATGAGAGCGTCACATTTACAGATAAGATAGATAAGATTTTCACAAACAAGTATTTTGGTATTCCGATATTTGCAGCTATTATGTTGGCTGTTTTTCAGTTAACCTTTAAAATTGGCGAGGAATTATTAGGTGAATTTGCTGTTAGTATAATAGAGGGTTTAGGATCAATAATTGAAACAGGCTTGCTATACATAAATACACCGGATTGGTTTATATCCTTTATTATAGACGGTGTTATTAATGGTGTGGGTGCTGTTATCGAATTTGTTCCCCTCATCACTGTCCTATATCTTTTACTTGGATTTTTGGAGGACAGCGGATATATGGCTAGGGCTGCTTATGTGTGGGACGACCTAATGAGAAAACTAGGACTGCAAGGCAAAGCTTTTATATCCTTAATAATAGGTTTTGGTTGTAATGTTCCTGGTATTATGTCAGCTAGGGCCTTGGATAATAAAAAAGACAGAATGATTACAACCTTAATTAATCCATTTATGTCTTGTGGCGCCAAAATACCTATTTATTCTGTATTTATTGCAGCTTTTTTCCCAAGATATGGCGGGTTTCTCTTGTTTGGTCTTTATACCCTAGGCATAATAGTGGGGCTTATCATGGCCAAAATATTCAGCAAGACATTGTTTAAGGGTGAATCATCCTATTTTATTATGGAATTGCCCCCATATAGACTACCTACCATAAGGAATGTTTTGAGAAATATGTGGGATAATGTAAACGATTTTATAAAAAGAGCAGGAACAATTATTTTTGTAGTTATTACCTTATTATGGGTATTAGCTGTATTACCGGCATCAGTTGAGCCCTATAGCCAATATAGTATCCTAGGAAGGATTGGGGTATTAATAGCTCCTATTTTTAAACCAGCCGGTTTTGGTGGTTGGCAGGAATCTGTCGCCCTATTTGCTGGTATTCCAGCTAAAGAAGCAGTTGTAGGAACCCTAGGCATGCTATATGCCGGTCAATATGTGGAGGAGGGCACCCTCTTGGTTAATGCCTTACAATTACATTTTACCCCTTTAACCGCCTTGTCATATATGGTTATGGTATTATTATATACTCCTTGCATTGCTACCCTGAGTACAGTTGGAAAGGAAACTAAGTCTATAAAATGGGCACTTTTTATGGCAACTTATACATTCCTTATAGGTTGGGTACTTGCGGTCCTAGTGTTTCAGTTGGGTAGTTTATTTGGATTTAGTTAATTGTGGAGGTTAATAAAAATGTTAAAGGACATCTTAAAAATTATTAATAGAGACGGTTATATTTCAAGGAATAAAATATCCAAAGAGTTAGGCGTTCATGAGGACCTAATCGATGAGGGTATCAATCAGCTTGTAAAAATGGGCTATCTTTTACAAGAAAAGACTGGCGAAAACTGTTCCACGGTTTGTTCCCTATGCCCCTATGCAAGGAATTGTGGCAAAGAAATTGTAAAAACTTTTAAGATATTAGAAAAGGGTCATAGATATTTTGACAACTCCTCTCATAAGTTTTAAATAAGGGGTAAATCAGGAGGTGAAAAGGTATGGTTGAATATTCTCAATCAGAAGAAGACTATTTGGAAACCCTCTATGTGATTCAGCTTGAAAACAAAATTATAAGGGTTAAGGATGTAGCCCAGGCTTTAGATGTAACTATGCCGTCCG
>CAZUTD010000304.1:0-1961 GCA_964623185.1 uncultured Clostridiaceae bacterium | reverse complement strand
TGTTTTGTCCGGTCTCTTGTAATAGTGTTCAGATAATGTTATGTTTTTGTGTCCCAAATTACAAAATTTGAAAATATGATGCTTATTTTATCCATTAAATAAGTTGGTGGATTGATAAATGCACTAAACAATATAAGACTATTGGTATAATCCTATAGTCTTTGTTTTGTTTGGATAATATATTATCCTTAATAAGAAAATTTCAGAAGAACGCTTGTTCTTTTAAAATATTTTTGATATAGTATATGTAAAATTATAAGCAGATTGTGCCAGTAACTAGTTATAAATAATTAGATAATAAATAGGAGGAAAGCTTTGCAAACACAGTTTTACAAAAAAAACAAAGGGGTAGAAAAAATGGACCAAGAATTAAAAGCATTAGAGAGACAAATAATTCAAACAAGACAAAAATTACATATCCTAATAGGAGATGATGGAGATATAAGTAAGCCGGATGTTATAAAAACTAGCCATGAATTAGATGATATTTTAGAAAAATATAATAGACTCAAGGCAAGGATATAAGGTTCAGCAAAAAAACCGACTAATATTAGGAAAAATTAAGGCCTGTATCCGATTAAATTGTTCTTTTGGATATAGGTTTAAGTTCTGCATGCAGTTTCATGGTCTATAACTTTTGATGGGTGTTCTCCATGCTAAACTGGGTGACAATTATATAGAGGATAAATTGGAACAATTGACTATTATCCTATTAGGGCTTATTATTTAGAAGGAGCATTGACTAGTTTCTCACATTACAGATTTGTTATTAATAGGAGAAAAGAGGCTTAGATATGAAATTAGAGGACAAAAATAGTTACGGGAACCATAGTCTTTCAACCTTAGAGGAAAAGGATAAGGTTAGGCTGAGGCCGGGCGTTATATTTGGCAGTGACGGAATAGAGGGCTGCAGGCACACTCTGCTAGAAATAGTGGCTAATGCTAGGGACGAGGCCCAAGAAGGATTTGGAAACCTAATAGAGGTATTTAGATACAAGGATCATTCCATAGAAGTAAGGGACAGGGGAAGGGGAATTCCCCTAGAATATAATAGCAAAGAAGAAAAATATAACTGGGAAATTGTTTTTTGTATTTTATATGGGGGCGGAAAATATGATAATAATTCCGGGGGGAATTATCAGTACAGTATAGGGTTGAATGGTCTTGGAAGTGCGGCTACACAATTTGCGTCCGAGTATATGTATGTAGAAGTTTGTCGGGATGGTCATAAGTATAAACTGCATTTTGAAAAAGGGGAAAATATCGGGGGTCTTGAAAAAGAAAAATTTGATTATAAATATACGGGTACTTCTATTAGATGGAGACCAGATTTAGAAGTTTTTAATGATATAGATATACCCCTTGATTTCTTTAAGGAAACTTTAAAAAGGCAGGCTATTGTAAATAAGGGCGTAACATTTAAATTGTACGATGAGGAATCAGATGAAAGCTTTGAGTATTTTTATGAAAAAGGTATTATAGACTATATCTATGAACTTAACAATGAAACAGGTTTTACCATGCCTCAATATTTTGAGTTTGAAACTAGGGGTAGGGATAGGAAAGATAAAGAGGAGTATATGGTCAAAATACAAGTAGCTTTTGTTTTTAATAATGATAATCCATTGGTTGAATACTATCATAACTCTTCTTATCTGGAATATGGGGGTTCACCTGATAGGGCAGTGGATAATGCATTCTCATCAGAAATACATAGTTTTATAAGGGAAAAAAACAAATACATAAAAAATGAAAAGAGGGTTACTTTTACTGATATTAAAGACAGTTTAATTTTAATTTCTAATACTTATTCAACTGTTACCAGCTATGAAAATCAAACCAAGAGGGCTATTACAAACAAATTTATCCAGGAAGCTATGACTTCATTTTTGAAAGAAAAGTTAGAAGTTTATTTTATAGAAAATCAGCGAGGATGTGTAGGAACACTTGGAAATAGAATT
>CAZUTD010000303.1:0-1968 GCA_964623185.1 uncultured Clostridiaceae bacterium | reverse complement strand
CATAATTTAAACCTTGTCTAAAATAGGGTAGGGTTAAATTTGCAATTTTAAGGGCTTTTTCCGCTTGAATTGCGGCTATTCTGTCATACTCTGCGTAAATATTTTCTATAATACCCACAAATATTGCTATACCAAATGAGTTTACAATTACCATGGGAAAAACAATAATCTTTACTAATTCCAAGGCGTTGCTAAAGGGTCTAGCCAAAATTAAAATAATCATCATTTGAACAATTTCTGACATCATTCCCACCAAAAATGCTGCCTGCCATTTGTTATTGGAATTTTTAATATAATGATGGGCATAGCCACCTATAAGCCCCTCTACAATTGTAGACACACTACAGGAAACAGCGGTAAATCCGCCTATGTCAATTAAGTAACGATGTCCGCCAGCGATTAGCCCCGACATAAAGCCAACTGCCGGCCCACCAAACAGGGCTCCTACCATAACTCCAACAATTCTGGTGTTTGCAAGTGCACCGTTAATAGGCACACTGGAGTAGGTCCCTAAA
This sequence comes from uncultured Clostridiaceae bacterium, assembly GCA_964623185.1. Classification (GTDB taxonomy): domain Bacteria; phylum Bacillota; class Clostridia; order Peptostreptococcales; family Natronincolaceae; genus CAYMGQ01. Next base: position 1,453 of record CAZUTD010000303.1, on the reverse strand, counting down.
ATACCGATTAACCCAAATATTATAGACAGGAAGACCTTATCCAAAAAAGTTATATCTTTTTTAACAATCAACTTTTTGAAAATTCCTATCTTAGATATAAGGACAGCTAATATAATAATTAGGCCCAATTTATTTAATAAAGATAGCATCATTTTAACTATAATCCAGGACACTCTACCACCTACCCCTTAAATAGGGCTCAACAACCTTCATTTCAATCTCAGCAACTTAAATTACTCTATAGATATAAAATAAAGTTGAACCCATGATTTTTCATAGGAAAAAATCTTAAATATATGATAACAAATCAATTATACCATATTTTTCACATGTTTTCTTAATCAATATTCCCCCTAGGAGTAGGTCAATTTACCTTGCCAGCCAAGATATCTTAGTTGCTTATCCAACAATCTTTTTGATAAGTTCAAGGTATGTTCATTAGCATTAGAATTTAGAAAAAGGATTTCGGTCTCATTTGTATTATTGTTTTTACTTAGCAGCTTGTGCCTTGCAAGCAATCTTTTTAATTGTTTTGCAGCGCCCCTATTCCCGTCAATTATATCAATAGAGGGGCCTATAAGCTTTGTAATTTCGTCCCTAATAAAAATATAATGGGTACATCCTAATACAATTATCCCAATCTTATCCATATCAAGGGGTGAAAATATATTTTTTAGATAATCCCCAATTTCTTTGCCTGCACCACCTGTTTCTTCGATAAGCTCAGGCAATCCCGGGCAGGGTAATTTTATAATTTGATGCTGGGTATTTATACTCTCAATCAGCCTATTAAATTTTTTCTCTCTTAGGGTTACAGGAGTTGCAAGAACTAAGATTTCACCCGGTTTATTTAAAGCTACAGCAGGTTTCAGGGCCGGTTCCACACCCACAATAGGAATGTTAAAGCTCTTTCTTAAATCTTCGATAGCCCCACTAGTTGCTGTGTTACAAGCAACTACCAAACCCTTTATCTTTTTTTTCAATAATATTTCAACCACATTAAAAGCTAGTTTTTTAACTTCTTCCGTTGTCCGTACCCCGTAGGGGGCATTTTTTGAATCCCCATAATATATATATTTTTCATTTGGCAGGGAAATAATTAGCTCAGCCAATACACTGATTCCACCCACCCCCGAATCAAATACCCCAATTGGCAAATCCCTATCTATTTGCATTGTCTACACCGCCCATCTAATTTTTAAGTCTAAATTAGTTTATTTGTAGAAGTTTGTTTAAATTTTCCCCTTTTCCCATCCTTTTTTAATATAATCAGGCTTTTCCAATAATCTGAATAAATTTGTTTTATATGCTTCCACCCCAGGTTGGTTAAAAGGGTTTACACCTAATAGGTAAGCACTGATGGCGCAGGATTTTTGCAAGAAATATACTAAATATCCAAAGTAATATGGATTTGCCCTAGGTATATTAATAATCAGGTTGGGTACCCCTCCAT
>CAZUTD010000302.1:327-1978 GCA_964623185.1 uncultured Clostridiaceae bacterium | reverse complement strand
GATAGCAATAGCTATCAGCCTTAAATTTATATAAGGTTATATACTAAATGTGGATAATACTTTGTAATAATAGTATAATAATTGGAGGGGATATATTTGCCAAATTATAATGAAAAAGGTAGACAGTATAATAATGGTAAACCTCGACTTTGGGATAAGTATAACCTAAGATGGGTTGTTATTGTTTCAGTATGGACATTTATTTTGACTATACTTATAAGTATAGTTGCAGAGGTTATATTTATAAATACTCGATTGATAATTCCCTTCTTTATTTTAATCATTATTATTTTGACAGGTGTTATTTTCGATATTATTGGTATTTCTATCACAGTTGCTTCAGACAAACCATTTCATGCAATGGCAGCTGATAAGGTTCAAGGGGCTATGTACGCTATAAAACTTTTAAAAAATGCTGGTGCTGTATCTAATTTTTGCAATGATGTTATAGGGGATATTTGTGGAATTGTTAGTGGAGCTGCAGGAATTAATATTGTTTTACAACTTTCAGAACTAGCATTTTTATCGAATCGTACTATAATGACTATTATAATTAGCAGCTTTATCGCCGCTTTAACCGTTGGGGGTAAGGCTATAGGAAAGCATATAGCAATAATACAAGCTCATAATATAGTCTTTAGCACTGCAAAATTATTAAATTTTATTGATGTAAAGTTTAGACTAAATATATTTTCAAGATTCAATAAAAATTAGAAAGAGAGATGATTAAGTATTATGTACAAATATTTAGACCAAGTCAACTCTCCCAATGATTTAAAGAAATTAAAAAGCCACGAGGTTAATTTATTGGCCGATGAAATCAGAACTTTCCTAATCAATTCAATTGCAAAAACGGGAGGGCATTTGGCTTCAAACTTAGGGGTCGTTGAATTAACTCTGGCTTTACACACTGTTTTTGATACTTTAAGTGACAAACTCATTTGGGATGTAGGGCATCAAAGTTATGTTCATAAAATACTGACAGGTAGAAGAGATAAATTTGATACCATAAGGCAGTATAAAGGGATTAGTGGATTTCCCAAGAGGAGTGAAAGCCCTCATGATCATTTTGATACGGGACATAGTAGCACATCAATATCGGTTGGATTGGGTATGGCTATGGCTAGGGATTTAAATGAACAAAAATATTCGATTATATCAGTAATAGGTGATGGCGCCCTAACAGGTGGATTAGCTTTCGAAGCTTTAAATCATTTGGGGCAAAGTAAAAAGGACATGCTAGTAATTTTAAATGACAATGAAATGTCAATTTCACAAAATGTTGGTGGATTATCAAACTATTTAAACAAAATAAGAACCAATGCGGTGTATTCAAAGGTTAAGGATGATGTCGAAAATTTAATCAACTCTGTTCCCAGGTTTGGAAAAACAGTTATAAAAACAGCCGAAAAGGCTAAGGATTGTATAAAATATTTATTTGTACCTGGTGTTTTATTTGAGGAGCTGGGACTGAAATATATTGGGCCAATTAATGGACATAACTATATTGAACTTTGCAAAGCATTAAAGGCCTGCAGAAATATGAGAGGACCTGTTTTGTTACATGTTATGACACAAAAAGGAAAAGGTTATACCCTAGCAGAGAAATACCCTGAAAAATTCCATGGGGTGACTCCCTTTAAGGTTAATA
>CAZUTD010000302.1:0-317 GCA_964623185.1 uncultured Clostridiaceae bacterium | reverse complement strand
AATACAGGTAAAGCTTCAAGAGTTATAAAAGGTATTTCATATTCCAAAATTGCTGGGAATGCTTTAATAGATTGTGCTAAATCCAATGAAAAAGTCGTTGCAATTACTGCCGCCATGCCAGATGGAACAGGCTTATCTGAGTTCGCAAACTGTTTTCCTAAAAGGTTTTTTGATGTTGGTATCGCAGAACAACATGCTATAACATTTGCCGCAGGTTTAGCTGCACAGGGATATAAGCCATTTTTTGCAGTATATTCTACATTTCTGCAAAGAGGGTATGATCAGATAATACATGATGTTTGTCTTCAAAATTTACC
>CAZUTD010000301.1:1761-1983 GCA_964623185.1 uncultured Clostridiaceae bacterium | reverse complement strand
ACTATTACTAATTGCAATGAAATCCTAGCCCATAAGGGTGTAGGGGAGGACCATCATGCCCAGGGAAACTGTTTGCAGACAGATGCCACAAGAGAGGTGCTGGAAACGGGAAGGTACAAAATTATACATGATAAGGAAGCTATTGGTTGCAACCGTTTAGATTGTCAATTGGGTTCCGGGGTTGTAGTACCATTGAAGGAAAAGGAAAAGGTAGTAGGGACA
>CAZUTD010000301.1:0-1751 GCA_964623185.1 uncultured Clostridiaceae bacterium | reverse complement strand
CTAAATTAGCCCAGGGCTTGGGGCAGTTGTTTTCAACCCAGATTGAACTAAGCAAGGTGGATTATCAGAGTAAATTAATAATTGAGGCAGAATTAAAAGCCTTACAGGCACAAATAAATCCACATTTTTTATTTAACGCTATAAATACAATTGTATCTTTTATTCAATTAGATGTTAACAAGGCAAAAAAATTACTGATATCCCTGTCTGATCTTTTTAGGAAAAGTATAAATAATAATCAGGATATGGTAGATATAGCAACTGAACTTAAACATATAGAGTCCTATCTCGAAATAGAAAAGGCAAGATTTGGTGACAAGCTTCAAGTTAAATATGATCTTGAGGATGGTATTACTTGTAAATTACCGCCCTTGATTTTACAACCAATTGTAGAAAATGCTGTACTTCACGGGATTTTACCTAAAAAGAATGGGGGAACTGTTACTATACGGTCCAGAAGGCAAGGAAAGGACTTATTATTGGAAGTTATTGATGATGGAGTGGGAATTAAATCTGATAAATTAACTAGGTTAATTAATATGAAGACAAATTTTGATTCAGTAGGTTTAAATAATGTTAATAAAAGATTGATTAATTTATATGGGGATGAATATAGACTTCAAATAAATAGCACCAGACAAAAAGGTACCAGCGTTTTAATTAGAATTCCCTATACATTGAATATTGATCAATCTAAGGCGAAGGGGGTAGTGGCTTAATGTCTTATACAGTAATGATAGTTGATGATGAAAAACCAGCAAGGCTAAATTTAATAAATTTACTAAACCATCATTCCGATTTTGAGGTTGTTGGGGAGGCTTCTGATGGCGAAGATGCAATACAATTATGTGTAGAAAAACTTACAGATGTAGTTTTTCTGGATATTAAATTGCAGGACATGACGGGTTTTGACATAGCTTCGGAGTTAATAAAACTACCTAAACCACCAAAACTTGTCTTTGTGACTGCTTATAACGAATATGCTATCGAGGCCTTCGACTACTCGGCTGTTGATTATTTGTTAAAACCAGTTGATGAACATCGTTTTAATAAAACAATTGAAAAGTTGAGAAAAGATTTAGAAGGACATAGCCAGGAGACCTTAAAACAGGTACATTTATTATTGGAGAAATACTTATCAAATGAACGGAAGAATCAAAAGATTACTTTGGAAAAGGACGAGAAATTATATGTATTATCCTTAAAGGACATTATTTTTGTAGAGACGGAAGATAGAAATACAAAAGTTGCCAGCGAAAGAGGGGATTTTACCACCACTATATCCATTGGCGAGTGGGAGGAACGGTTGACAAAGTATGGTTTTTTCAGACCCCATAGAAGTTTTTTAATAAACCTTGACGAAATTGATGAGGTTGAACTATGGTTTAATAATAGCCTACAAATAAAAATGCGCAATTATGATGAAAAGATACCCATCAGCAGAAATAAGGTAAAGGAATTTAAAGAACTAGTAGGACTAGAAAACTAATGTTTTGGATCTAGACTCTCGCTTATACCAAAGCTTAGATAATTGGCAAAGGCCTTATTAAAACTTATAAATTTTTAAAACATAAACTAACTCCCTTGTGGAATATACTGGTATAGATATTTCATTGCAAGGGAGTTAGTCTATGTCAAATAAAAAAATAATAAAAGGGACTATGGTCCTGGGAGTAGCAGGATTAATTAGTAAATTTTTAGGAATTTTTTTAAAAATACCCCTGCAAAGATTAATTCATGATGACGGTATG
>CAZUTD010000300.1:0-1986 GCA_964623185.1 uncultured Clostridiaceae bacterium | reverse complement strand
AATATCCGAACTACTTAATGATTCATCCTTGCTAATCTTATCCATCAAATATATGGGTGACCCATCATCATGGTGAATAATATCAAATAAATATTCCGGGTATGCATTAGAATCCAAGGCCATAATAATTTCTTCTTTTTCTATCTTTAACTCATCCGAAATTTCCTGCAATGTAGCCTCCCTACCTAACTCCTTAGACAGCCTTTCTCTAGTCATTTTAACCCTTGACGCAATTTGTTTTAAATTTCTTGACACTTTAATTATTCCATCGTCCCTCAAAAATCTTTTTATTTCCCCTATTATCATTGGCACCGCATATGTAGAAAATCTAACTCCGTAATTTGGATCAAATTTGTTAATTGCTTTAATTAAACCAATACAACCCAATTGAAACAAATCCTCTTTCTCATATCCCCTATTAGCAAATCGATTAATCATGCTCCTTACCAAACCCAAATTATGATCAACCAATATTTCCTGCGCTTTCATATCCCCCTGTTGGGCCCTAGCAATAAGTTCCATAGTTTCTTCATGTTCCAATATCCTTTTATGTTCACCAGAAAATACCGATGCGTTCATTTTATCTACCCCTTATTTTCATTCAGGCTTTTAAACTGCTTTGTCATAAAAATTTTTGTTCCACTACCCAATTCAGACCAAACCTCAACTGAGTCCATAAAAGTTTCCATTACTGTAAAACCCATTCCCGATCGTTCTAATTCTGGTTTACTAGTATATAAGGGTTCCCTAGCCTTTCCAATGTCCTCTATTCCCTTACCTTTATCTTCTATTATGATTTCCAAATGATTATCATTTATTCTACATATCAAGGTTATTAACTGATATTCATCATTATAGGCATGAATAATTGCATTTGTTACCGCTTCTGACACCGCTGTTTTCACATCAGAAATTTCTTCTATAGTAGGGTCCAATTGGGCCGCAAAAGCTGCCACAACGACTCTTGCAAAAGCCTCATTTTGGGATTTACTATTAAATTCTATTTTCATATAATTATTATATTTCATTATCTACACCCCTCGTCCAACAAAGATTTAAGAGCAGCTTTTTGGTTTTTATATTTTTCAATAATTTGATATAATCCTGCCAAATCAAAAATTTTATCTACCTTGTCCGGCACCTCAACCACAGCAACACTTCCTCCTATTAAGCTCCTTCAGATTAAATATCAAATTTTTTGTTCTTTTCTCTGATATTATATTATCTAATTGGGAACGAATAGCCTGGGCCACATGATGGTCTAATTCACCTTTTAATTTCACAATTAGGACATTGTCAAGACATTCATAATATAATTGCAACGTTACTTCCCCTCCCTTTTTTAATTGTTTCTATTACTTCGATATATAATAATTTAATCCTTCAATGAAAAAACACTAGTTTTGCTATATTTTAAAAATTTTTGTTGAATATCTTAATTTTTATTTACCCTAAAGTTTTCATAAGCAAACTAGACATTCCTTCTTCCTTGAACTATACTTAGAGTATAATTTTAAAAATACATTTTTGCACATTAAGGAGGATTTCGTATAATTATGTTTACTATTGGTGTCGTTACTGTGAGTGATAAGGCTTCCGTCGGGAAACGTCAGGATGCCAGTGGTCCCCTTATTTCAGAAATTTTAGCTGAAATAGGTGGTGTCCTAAAAGAATATATCATTGTACCCGATGAAAGGAATGAAATAGCCAATGCCCTTAAATATATGTGCGATGAGGCTAATATTGATGTAATATTTACTACAGGGGGGACAGGTTTTTCATCTAGAGATATCACGCCTGAGGCCACCCTTGATGTGATTGATAGAAACGCACCGGGTATTTCCGAGGCAATTAGAATGCAAAGCCTTAGTATAACACCTAAAGCTATGCTATCCAGGGCAGTGTCTGGCATTAGAAAAAAAACATTAATAATCAATCTACCTGGTAGCCCAAAAGGTGTAAAAGAAAGTTTGAAAATTATCCTTC
>CAZUTD010000299.1:0-1988 GCA_964623185.1 uncultured Clostridiaceae bacterium | reverse complement strand
AACAGAATTTCATATTCCTGCTGGAAAAGCTTACTTATCACCAATCATTGATTGCTTTGATGGATTAGTAGTAAGCTGGACTATTGGAACATCACCAAATGCTAAACTAGTCAATACAATGTTAGATAATGCAATATCGACTTTAAGCCCTAATGAACGCCCAATCATTCATTCAGACCGAGGTGCTCACTACAGATGGCCTGGATGGATAGAGCGAGTGGATGAGGCTAAACTAATGCGTTCAATGTCTAAAAAAGGATGTTCTCCTGATAATTCAGCATGTGAAGGTTTTTTTTGGAAGGTTGAAAAATGAGATGTTCTATAATAACTCTTGGGCTGATGTAACTATAGAACTATTTATTGAAATACTTGATGAATATATAAGATGGTATGCAAAAAAAGAATCAAATTATCACTTGGAGGGATGAGTCCTTTAGACTATAGAAAAAGCCTAGGTTTTGCCGTTTAAAAGTCCACAAAAACATCCGCACCCCCTATGGTACAGTTTTCGGTTGACAAATACAAAAGGAATTTAAGAATAAAATGGATTTCTATAACAATGAAAAGCTACAAGAACGGTTTGGTTGTAGAACACCACTAGAGGTTCGTCAGGAAGCCTTAACCTCATCTGAGCCTGCACAATATCCTATTTCTGTAAATAAGAGAATGCAAAAATATAAAGAAAAATGGATTGCATAAAAAAACTGCCACACAGAATCTATGTGGCAGTCTATAGCACTTATTTTAGATATTTATCCTGTCTATTTGACAGGGGGCATATCATATAAAGGTGTTTTTTTATTTTCTATTAAACGATTGAAGATTTCTGAAAGCATAATTTGTATAAAATTTGAAGGATTTTGAAATTTATTGTAGAATATTTCTTTTATGCCTTCTGGGTAAATTATGGAATAAGATTCAAGGTTTATTTGTATTGTATAACTTTTAGATTGCAAGTATATGTAACTGCTTTTTTAAAAACATAATTTCCCCATATAATTGACTAATAAGGGATTATGAGTCTATTTATATAATATAGAAAAATACAATTTTAAAAAATAAAAACAAAGGAAATAAATCTATGAATATTAGAAAGATGCAACTGGATAATATTTTAATCAATTTAGGCTTTGCAACTAGAAAACAACTAGATATTCTTTTGAATATCCAAAACAATGAAGGCGGATTATTAGAAGAGTTGCTAGTTGAAAAAGGTTATATAACAAAAAAACAACTTATTGATATACATAAAATCCAATTAGAGATACCATTTATTGACTTGAATAAATGTTTTATTGATCCAAATTCGGTTAAACAAATTAGTGAAAATCTAGCACGAAAACATTTATTAATACCAATTAAAAAAAGTCTGGGAAAACTTACTGTGGCTATGGCCGATCCCCTAAATCTGATAGCTATAGATGATGTTAGCCTAGCAACTGGACTTGATATTAATATAGTAATGGCAAAAAAAGACGAAATTTTATTTGCTATCAATAAATATTTTGATAGTAGAGAAGTTGCAGAGCAGGCCATGGAGGAATTTGCCATACAACATGTGTCGGATAAAATGGCCCATAATGACTACCAAACACAGGATAGCATTAATAATGCACCAGTTGTAAAATTTATGAATGCAATTATTAATCAAGCCGTAAGAAGAAAGGCAAGTGATATACACATAGAACCTTTTGAACATTATATCAGAATTCGTTTTCGTATAGATGGAGATTTAGCGGAAATAATGCGCCCATGTAAAACAACACACCCAGCAATTGTAACCAGAATCAAAATTATAAGCAAGTTGGATATTTCAGAAAAAAGAATACCCCAAGATGGCAGGGTAGAGATAATAGTAGATGACCGACCAATTGATATGCGTGTATCTATTTTGCCAACTATATATGGCGAGAAAATTGTTATGCGTTTGCTAGACAAAAATAACATTATAGCAAATAAGGAGGAACTAGGTTTCTCACAAAAAGATT
>CAZUTD010000298.1:0-1998 GCA_964623185.1 uncultured Clostridiaceae bacterium | reverse complement strand
AACCTTGAAGAAAACCTATCCATGATAAAGACCAATTATGAGAACCCTTTTATTATAGCAATCGATGCCTGTTTGGGCAGGTTGGATAAGGTGGGCTATATAACAATCGGTCAAGGGTCTCTAAAACCGGGTGCAGGTGTAAAAAAAGATTTGCCCCCCGTTGGAAACCTTCATATCATGGGGATTGTTAACTTAAGTGGATATATGGAATATATGATTTTGCAAAGTACAAGACTCCATCTTGTTATGAAGATAGCATCAGCCATATCCGAGGGTATTAGATTTTCCTTATGGAAACTAAACAAGGAAAAATTATTATCCTAAGTCTATATTAATAAATCCCTGCTTTTTAACTAAAAAGATTTCCGTATCTTCTTGTCTCAATTACATATTCTATTTCATCTATAGACTTGTTTCTTGCATTGACCATAATAGCCCCGTAGGGGTTAGCCCCCTCAGCATTGTTAAGATTTTTAAATCCTTGGTAGTCACCTATGTAGACAATGGCATCTATATGGCCTTCTTGCTGAAAATCAACAACTTCATATCCCTTTTTTATTAGGGCTCTTTTTATTTCCCATAAATCGTTTTGAACAGCTATTCTCTTCAAATTAAGCACCTCCTTGGATTATTGTTCCAAGAAGGTGGTATTTTAATCCCTTTTTCTTAATTTATTATGCTTTTTTACTTCTAGACACTTTGAATTCAACCCGTTCTAAAGCATTAGACCGTGCTCGTTCCAAAGCCTGTAACTCTTCAACCGAAAGATTATAATTTGATTTTCCATCCACAATCGGTTTTGCATAGGAAACCGTTTCAACCCTTCCGTGGATTCCCGTTAGGATAAGACCATTATAATTATCATCCAATAGGGCAATAGAATAACTTAAATCGCTTCCAACATCATTAAAAGCATTGTATCTAATAATGCCGACATTTTGAATAGAAAAACTCATGCGATTTTCCAAAATGCCTATCTTTTGGTGTAAATCCTTAAATTTATCTTCCGTACCCTCAAGTTTTTCTATATGGTCCATTAAAATGCCTTCTATATTTTTTCCGCTGCTTCCCCTTGTCAGTCTCCTGTACTTATCATTTAAATTGGAAGTAATGCTGTAGTTTATTACTAGCAATATAATTAAAAACAAGTTCATAAGTAAACTTACAAAAATAAATGTTAGTGAATAAGCTTCTATCACAGATAAAATCCATTCCATATCCCTTTCTCCCTCCGACTCAAGCTGTCATTTGTAATAGCATCCTTAAATTAGGCAATTAATGTCTACTTTTTAAATCCATAGGGTCATTCTATCATTTGATGGTTTCTGTGGGGAATTGAACCCTATTGGAAAAAGCAAACAAGAAAATCTTTAATCACCCCTAGTTGCTTTCGTAGGCTACAATCAAAGCCCAGTCCCCAACCTAGGGGCGGCCAGGTTTTAATTTGCCTATAGCTGGCCAACAATATTTTTTAATGCATCCAAAGCCATATCCAGCTCTTCTTTTGTATTAAAATAGCCAAAACTAAAGCGAACCGTTCCCTGGTCTAGAGTTCCTATTGTCCTGTGGGCCAGGGGGGCACAATGAAGCCCGGGTCTAGTCCCTATATCAAAAACACTATCTAGTATATAGGCTATTTCTGAGGAATCTTCATCACCCACATTAATAGAGACTACCGCTCCCTGCCTTGATGCATCCTGTGGTCCGTATATTTTTATTTGTGGAATCTTTCTTAATCCATCAATAAAATATTGGGTAAGATCTTCTTCATGCCTTCTTATTTTTTCCAGCCCTTCTTGCAAAATAAATTCCATTCCAGCGACCAAGCCAGCTATACCTGGTGTATTAGGTGTCCCGCTTTCATACCTGTCGGGTAGGATTAGGGGTTGTGCAAGCTCATGTGACTTGCTTCCCGTACCCCCTTCCATCAAATGCCTAACTTGAACGCCCTCCCTTATATATAATATCCCTGTTCCCTGTGGTCCCATCAAACCCTTA
>CAZUTD010000297.1:1659-2033 GCA_964623185.1 uncultured Clostridiaceae bacterium | reverse complement strand
ACTTGCACATCGGTACCTTGATCCTTTGCAGATAACATTCCCGTGACCGAGTTTAATGCACAATCCAACTGACCTTGTCCAAGCATTACAGCGGATTCAGAGCTTCCCTTTGTAACTATGGTATTTATTATTGCTAGTTTTTCGTCATTTCTATAGAGCTCATATTGCTCTTTTTCAATAACTGGTTCTAACCATATACCAGTATCTTTGAAGGCTTCACCTCTTTCAGCTGCCACTAACATAACAGCGGCATGAAGATCAAAACCCCAAGCCATTCTTATAACAGGCAGGTCATCGCCACTTGCACTTGACATCCCATCCTGATTATTTTTGCCACAAGCCACCAATGAAACCATTGTTAAAATAAAAACCAT
>CAZUTD010000297.1:0-1649 GCA_964623185.1 uncultured Clostridiaceae bacterium | reverse complement strand
CATCAAAATACTAATCCTTCTTTTGTTCACTATTAATTAACCCCCTTAGACATCATAATTTCAATACTCACTTTATATAATTGTGGTATAAATGTCCAATTGTATATTTCTATCAACTTAACCACCCCTATCAGGAAAATCTATAGCTAGGGAAGCTTTTATTTCAATATTTTTACCAATGCAAAAAAATACCTGGGACAGCCACTAAGGGCGAACCAAGTATTTCTTATTTGTTATAAAATTCTACAATTCTAATAATATAATTTAGCTACTTGTTACCTTCATGCCATTGAAAAACATAATCATTTACATTAACCCCAAGCCTATCGGAAATCACTGGACATTTTGCCTTTAGTAAGAAAAACATTTTCCTGTTTCCACCCGAAAGTGTTTCGTAATTCCCCTGGCCCTTACTAATAATAATGTCTGCCTTATTATAAATATCCAAAAACTCTTTACTGCACTCTTCAATAATCAAACCCGGAGCCTTGCATCCTGTAGATATTAACCGGGTGGATTGTCCCAGGCCTGACGCCCGTGCATCTTCAAGGGTAGCATCATTGATAATGGGCTTATCCCTTACTGCATATGTAATATCAAGATATAAAAGATCTTCTATTAATACCTTATCGAAAACTGTTTCACCAGCATTGTCACCAATAATTAATAGGTTTTTACTTTCTTTTAAATCTCCCTTAAGCTTTTTAGTATGGTCGATTGAAAATTCCTTGTTCAATTCTTGGTTAATGGATTCCTCAATATTAACATTGCTATAAACGCCATAGTCTATAATATTGCCAGTAGCCGCTATCTTAAGTGCCCAGTAAAGCCTATCTGCTTTCCTAAACAAAAAATGTTTAAGCGTGGGATAAATATCCAAAGCACTCTTTATATTATCCTCTTTAATACTTTTGTATGGATCAAGTACACCAGTATGTTTTTTAACAATTTGATGCATTTCCCTTCCTATTTCCGGCGAATACCTGTAATTTTCGTAGTCAGAAATAAGGTCTAATATTTCTTTCATAATTTTTGCCTGTACTTCTTCCTTATCAGTTGCCAGCCTTGATGCCTCAAGACCCTGTCTGAGAAGACATGGTAAACAATCAAGATAGATTTTCATTTTTCTTACCCCCCATTAAAATTAAATCATATCTTTAGTATACCATTCTTACAGCTACTACCAAGTTTATAGTCTTAAATTAAGCTTTGCTTGTTTCTTGTTTTGCAGAAGATTGTTTGTATAATTGGCTAAAGGCTGTTCCACCCAATATCAATAAGGCTCCAAAAACTTGGAATAATGTAAGCCTTTCTTGTAAGAATATGGCTGAAAAAATCAGTGTTGATGCCGGATCAATATAACTCATTATGGCAATAGTTTGCCCGGGTAGTTCCCGCATAGATGAAAAGTATAGGTAGCAAGCAATCCCCGTATGGACTACCCCAACAATGACAACCATTATTAAATCAGAACCCCGGGGGATGATAAAACTAGATCTCATGGTCACAAATGTATAAACAGCCATGACAATTCCAGCTATAAAGAGTTGTATAAAGGTGGTTTCCAAGCCAGATAAATCTTCTATAAATTTATTTAGTATCATTATACAGGCGTAAAGCGATGCAGAAATAATTCCATAGATTATTCC
>CAZUTD010000296.1:0-2071 GCA_964623185.1 uncultured Clostridiaceae bacterium | reverse complement strand
ATCTCCCTCATCCCCTATTTCATCAGTAATAATAACCTTAGGTGACATAGAACGTATAAGCATTGGCATGCCAAAGCGTTTTGGACACCTGTCCAAAACATCCGTTCTTATACCCAAATCATTTTGAGGTATACCGTGATAGCATGCGGCTAGTTCCGAGCGCTCATCAATCACAGCGACTTTCAACCCCCCTAAATTCAAATTAGAAATTCCATTGCTAATATTTCTTATAATATCTCTTAACAGAGTTGTTTTGCCACATTGCGGGGGAGAAATAATCAAGGTATTCATAAATCCATTTTTCTCACTAACAAGATATTTTAAAATATTCTTAGCAACACCTTTTTTTTCCCTAGCAATCCTTATATTTAAACTTGAAAATTCTTTCATTGTCCTAATACCTTGATTATCGTATAAAACTTTACCTGCAATACCTATTCTATGGCCACCTTGAACTGTTATATAGCCCTGTTTTAGTTCCTCCTCTACAGAATATATGGAGTAATTTGTAATGTATTTTCAATATTTTTTTTGTTTACTATATGACTATTATGGGCATGGTTTGATATTTCACCAGAGCTAGTAACAAAATAGTCCTGATTATTTACAAAAATCATAAGTGGCTGATTTACTCTAAGACGGATTTCTTCCATCGAATTCTTAATACTTTTAGGCATCTTATAAATTCTATCCCGTATCATAGGACAAAGTAACATTTCCAAATTTGATACTATACCATTGCATGATAAATTATTAGTTTTGCTTTCTATAACCACAACATGTCCCTCCCCATATATAATAGATATTTATATACAACTCCAAATATTCATATTTTTAAAAAAATAAAAGCCAACAGATAAAACTGTTAGCTTTTATTTGATAAAAACTTATTATTCACAATGATTATGTTGACAACAAGACTCTTCATATTCATTTAAATCAATAACTATATCACATCGAGGACATGTAATCTCTTTTTTTTCTTGGAAAAACAAATTTTCATCAACATAAATTTCTTCATCACAATTGGGACATTTTATTTTTATAAAATTAATATCATCATCATCTATATCCTGATTATCAAATTCAAACAATTCATCCTCCACATCCTCTAAATCCTCATTAAGAGCCTCTACATATTCTTCCAACTCTTCCTGCTCATCGTGTAGGGTAACAATTGCATCTGCAAATTCATCTAATGTTTCAATAATATGTAATAAAACTTTGCCCTCTTTTGAAGATTCATCAATGCTCAGACCATCAGCCAACCCCCTTAAATAGGCAGTCCTTTCCATCAAATATTCCATTTGAAATCACTCCTTGATATATATTTCGCTAATAGCTAGTATTTACCAAGTTATATTTGATTATACCCTAGACATATATTCACCTGATCTTGTATCTACCCTTACCTTATCACCCTCATTGACAAATAAAGGTACATGAATCTCTGCCCCTGTTTCTAAAACAGCTGATTTTGTTACATTTGAAGCAGTATCACCCCTTACCCCAGGTTCTGCTGAAACTACCAATAATTCAACAAAATTTGGGGGATCTACCTGAAAAGCCTTACCCTGGTAGAATTTAATTGTGGCATTATCATTTTCCTTTAAAAACTTGATGGCGTCCTCTACTTGTTCTAAGGTTAGTGGTATCTGTTCATAACTTTCATTATCCATAAAATAGTAAAGTTCTCCGTCATTATACAGATATTGCATTTCTTTGGTTTCGATATGTGCCCTAGTAAATTTATCAGAAGGATTAAAAGCTTCTTCCCTAATAGCTCCACTTTTTAAATTCTTATATTTAGTTCTTACAAATGCTGCTCCCTTGCCAGGTTTCACATGTTGAAAGTCAAGTACCACATAAGGCTCACCGTCCTTTTCAAATGTAATACCCTTTCTAAATTCACCTGCTGAAATCATAATATCCTCCACCTTTATTTAAATTTATAAATTCTTCATAATTTTTATTTAGTAGTAGTTTTATATTATATGGGTAAATAATATTAATTAAGTTTAAACCTCAATTAGCTCCTTAGAAGTCTTGGACACAACATTGTGACCACCTT
>CAZUTD010000295.1:0-2092 GCA_964623185.1 uncultured Clostridiaceae bacterium | reverse complement strand
AGCAATCTGAACCCATAGAAAGCATGGAATATCCAGAAGTAAAACCCACCCAAGCCCAGGAAAATTTTGATATACAGCTAGGGGTCTCCCAGGATGATAGGCCCCAAATTCAAATTTCGCCTACCCAAGAATATATAGAAAATACCCTGATGGCATTTCCCAAAGAAGAGCCTTTTGAAAAAAACCTTGACAAGTGTGAGTGGTGGCAAATACACTACAACAACCAAACAATTTTCAGGTCTTATATGCCCTTTATTTCTTATATAGAAATGTTAATGGACCCATCTTACCAAGATACCTTATATTATCCTATTTCTGATTATCGAAAACAATTCCACAAATACCAACATTATTTTTTCGGCATTTCCTATGATACAAACAGAAGGGCCAACTATTATATTTATGCATTGCCTGGTAAAAACCATCCCTCGGACCAACCTTTCGCTGGAACAACAGGTTTTGTCTACTGGCATCCCTGCCACAATAAGGAATACCAGCAAGATGACTTTGGCTACTGGCTAATGCATATTAATGCCCATACTTTTGAAATTGAAAACCCCCTGGATACAGGAGAAAAATAAAAGCTAGGAAAATTAAGATAGTTGGCTATTAAACTAGCCAACTATTTTCTAATTACCTGAACACATGATTAATCTTCCGTGCTTACAGATTTTGTGATTTCATAAGGCCATTTGTTATAGCCTCCAACCAAGGTATATACCCTGGGATAACCGGATTCCGACAATAATTTAGACGCTTTTTTACTAATCTTTCCATTATCACAATAAACCAAATATACATTTTCGCGACTTAACTCCTCCTTATGCCTAGCCAACTCTTTCAGGGGAACAAGGAAGGCATTTTCTAGGTGCCCCTTACTAAATTCCTTTTCGCCACGAACATCTAAAATAATAAGATCCGGATTGTCCTCCACCAAATTCCTGGCCTCCTCCGGCAAAAGGTTACTATATGTATATTTTATACTTGGATAATTGCTAACAGCCCTGTCTCTAGTAAAAAACCAAAATAATAAAACCGCAAGCAGTATTACAATAAGTGCTGAAACAATGTAAATATTCCTTCGTTTAATGATGAAAATACGCATAATCTCACCCCTTACTTATTTATAGGCAGATATTTTATAAGTCCCTATCCACAAATTGTCTATTACTAATATATTTGCACCCGTGTCCCTTTAGTACAACAATATAATTTAATTACCCTGCCCCAACTAATCTATTCTATTGAATCTTAATTTTTTATTGCCTTTCCACAAGTCCATTATTTTAAAAATTTTCCCTCTTGTAAATATAAAAAACCCATATTTAAGGCAAAATATCTATATTCTTAAGAAGTTTGTAAGAATTGTAATAGTAAAATCTTAGAAAGTATATGCTATTATATTATTATGAGATATCTCAAAGGGATTAGGAGTGAAATATACCCATGTATAATATATTGCTTGTTGATGATGAAAAAGAAATCACCGATGCTATTGAAATTTACTTAAAAAATCAAAACTATAATGTTTTCAAAGCCTATAATGGTGAAGAGGCGCTAGAAATCTTTGCTAGGGAGGAAATACATTTAATTTTAATGGATATTATGATGCCAAAGCTGGATGGAACAGGTGCCACTATCAAGATTAGGCAAAATAGTACGGTCCCGATTATTATCCTGTCTGCAAAGTCTGAAGATATGGATAAAATATGGGGATTAAATATAGGGGCTGATGACTATATTACTAAACCCTTTAATCCCATGGAGTTACTGGCTAGGATTAATTCTAACCTTAGGCGGTATACAAGTTATGCAAATAACCTTATAACAAAGGAAAACATTATAAGGATTGGTGGCATTGAGTTAAGGGATGAAAGTAAGGAAGTTCTAGTGGATGGAATTAAAATAAAAATTACACCTCTGGAATACAAGATTCTTTATCTTCTGATGAACCATCCCAACCGCGTTTTTTCAATAGAGGAAATCTATGAAAAAGTTTGGCAAGAACCAGCCTATAACCCCGATACGGTAACAGTTCATATTAGAAGAATTAGAGAAAAAATAGAAATAAATCCAAAAGAACCAAAATATT
>CAZUTD010000294.1:0-2138 GCA_964623185.1 uncultured Clostridiaceae bacterium | reverse complement strand
ATTGTGGTATACATATTTCATCACCTCTTAAGATAAGTATATACAATATATATACCTTGTCAAGATATTCTAAAAAAATCTTATTTTGATACCTTAGTATTGGTATAAGCGAAATAATTGCTACCAGAACATAAATTATGCGCAGCTAAACACTTATCAATTTAATATTGTTTAGATACCAATTTGTTTGAGATAAATGATGGCTTGAGCCGTATGTGTAGAAACATACAAGAACGGTTCTTAGAGGGGAAAGGAACTGAAAAGTTCCCTACCTACTCGACCTTAATCTAACAATATATCTAAGCACAGTTTTAAGTTTTTCCTCATCTTCAACCTTTCTTGCATCGGAAAGGTATATTTCCCTATGTTTTAAAGAAACTATTTCAAGATTATTATCATTTATAAAATCTTTCATTATTTGAAAACTTTTTGTCTCACTATCATACGAACCTACATGAAGTATTTGTACAGATAAACCATCTTTAATTGTATTAAATTTCACTTCATCTAGAAGGGGATGTGGTTTTTTCTTTCTTACATTTTCAAATGCCTTATTAACTACTTCTTTAGTTACAAAATCTGGCTGTCTTATCATGATTGTATATAAGAGCTCGTCTTTGTCTAATATATCAGATTTTCTACCTTCCTCTGTTAAATCCCATAACCCCTCCAATGGATATACTGTATACTTAAAATAGCCTTCAGGAGTATATCCTTGCTTTGGCATCATTCTAATAGCATAGGCTAATGAATAAAGGACCGCAACCCTTTCTGAAAAATCTTCACAATTTGGATTTCCTTCTCCACTTATCATAAGAAACCTTTGTTCTTCTACTGTTATAAGTTCAGGTTTTTGCTTTGGAATATATAAATTTTTTTCATGTTTACGCCATTCATGTTTCATTTGAATTCTCCCTTGTTTTTATTCAAACAATTCTCTACTACATATTACTACAACTAAGACGTTATGCCTAAAGAATGTGTCTAAAATAATTAAATAAACTTCTTCATAGTGACATCAAGTAAAACCCTTCTTCATGACTTTGAGCATTGTAGCTATATGTAATAGCATCATGGTTAATCAAACCTTTTCTATTATTATGTCTTTAGGTAAATTAATAATATTTTCTGATTGGATTATATCCTGTCTCTTAGTGAATTCCATTTTTTGATAAGTTCCCTTGTGTGATCTCATTCCAAAATGAAGCCCTGTCATTTGACATAAGTTGTACAATTTCTTAGTAAGATATCTCATATTGTCTCCGTTGTTTCTGTTAATCTAAAAGCAAGCCACCATTTCATCCAAAATCCATGGTAAAGGAGGCTTCAGCTAATCTCAGTATAATTTAAATAGTATGTAAAATCAAACTAAATAAATTAATCGCATGTTTTTAAGCAAAATAAAAGAGCCACATTTCTGTGACCCCTTGATTTTAATATTATCTCTTTGAGAATTGTGGTGAACGCCTTGCACCCTTTAATCCGTATTTCTTTCTTTCTTTTGCTCTTGCGTCTCTTGTTAAGAAACCGGCTTTTTTTAATGTAGCTCTTAGTTCTCCATCTGCCCTAGTCAAGGCTCTGGATATACCATGTCTTAATGCACCTGCTTGACCGGTAAAACCTCCACCTTTCACAGTTGCGATAACATCAAATTTATTAATTGTATCTGTTATTTCTAAGGGTCTTCTAACTTCTTTTTTTAGTGTTTCATAATCTAAGTATTCTTCAATATCTCTTTTATTTATAGTAATATTCCCTTGGCCGGGAACTAATCTTACCCTAGCAATTGATTTTTTCCTTCTACCTGTTCCATAATATGCTAACTTTGCCATCTGTTTTTTTCCTCCCTTCTATAAGAATCAAATTAAATATCCAATACTTCCGGTTGTTGAGCTTGGTGATTGTGGTCTGGACCAGCGTATACTTTTAGTTTTTTAATCATTTTCCTTCCAAGTCTTGTTTTCGGTAGCATGCCTTTTACTGAATTGTATATTAACCTATCAGGTTTTTCTGCTATCATTCTTCTAAAACTAACTTGTTTAAGTCCACCCGGATGCCCTGTATGATAGGTATAGAAGGATTGGTCTAATTTTTTACCTGTCAATACAATTTTTTCAGCATTTACTACTATAACATAG
>CAZUTD010000293.1:0-2155 GCA_964623185.1 uncultured Clostridiaceae bacterium | reverse complement strand
TCAAGTCAAATATAGCAGCCCCTGTCATAGGACCTATTACCCCTCCTATCCCCCAACTTGTAAAGATAAGCCCATAATTTACACCAAAATCTTTAGCCCCATATAAATCTAGTATTTTGGCCGGAAATACGGGAAACCCCGCCCCATAGCATAGGCCTGCTATAGCGACACCCAAGGCCACCAGGTAAATATTTAGATATTTGGGGAAAAAGAACATGTTTAATCCTTGTAATACAAACATAATTCTCATTAAATTAATACATCCGATTTTATCAGAAATACTCCCACCCAAGATTCTCCCTAGGGTATTAAAAATAGCCAAGAATATTACCAATAAAAACCCGCTCTCCCAATTGACTTGTATCTTTGCAATGTTGGATATATGTCCTATAATCATAAGCCCAGCTGATGAAGAAAAAGCTAACATAACCCACAACTTGTAAAATTCCTTGGTTTTTAACATTTCCCTCCAAGTGGAATCTTCCCTTGGCAAATCCATACCTAAACTAGTCTTATCCAATTTATTGGTCGCCACTGTATTATATCCCTCAGGCGGGTTTTTCAACATTTGTGCAAATATAAAAGCAAAAAATAAGGCTCCAACACCTAGATAAATAAAGGTTTTTGAAATCCCCACCGTGCTAAGTAAATAATTAGACAGGGGAGAAAAGATAATAGACGAAATACCCACACCTGACACTACGATTCCGGTAATGATCCCCTTTTTTTCAGGAGGGAACCATTTTACGGCAGGTGGAGCGGTAGATACATTTATTATACCGATACCAGGACCCGTTATTGCCCCGATTGTTATTAACATTATTAATGGGCTCTTAGTAAAACCTGATAAGATAAGTCCCGAACCCATTAAAATACTTCCTATAGTCGCTGTAAAGCTTGGCCCCTTAGCATCCTGGATTTTTCCAAATATCACCATAGCAATTACAAAACATAGGGTAGAAATTGTATATGGCAGGGATGCCTCCTTACTTGTCCAATTTAATTCACTAATTAAACTCTTGCTTATAACACTCCAAATATATAGGATTCCCGCTAAAAGATTAATTCCTACTGCTGCCCCTAATACCCGATACTTTTGTCCCTTATGAATATTGCCCATATTAACCCCCTTGGATATAATTTGAAGGAATAGCAAAATTAAGATTCTGATTAGCATTTATCAGATTAATTGAAACAACTCTTATGCCCAAACCCTTCTGCATGTAAATTCAATTATATCTTTTTTAACCACAATAGTAAAACAATATTTGTATTCTTTTACGAAGTAAAAAAACAAGCCTTTTTTTAACCCTAGCAAAACTTTTAAATTCCATCTCTTCTTAAAACCTATACTCTGACTTTTATTTTTTTATATGAAATTCAATTCCCAAATTATGAAATGTATTGTATAATGTTCTTATACAGAAAAACAAGCAAAAAATGTGCAATAAGAGTTTCTAATAAATGCAAAACATCCTTTCATAATACTTCCATAAAAAAATAGAAGAGATAATATTTTTTATAAAAATAAAGGGGGATATTATTGGCATGAGCGATGAAAATAAGTTGTTTAAATTGATAGAAAAAATACATGGTGAAATGCAGAAAGGCTTTAAAGAAGTAAATACTAGATTAGATGGGGTTGACTCTAGGTTAGATGGAATAGATGCAAGGTTAGATGGGGTTGATTCTAGGTTAGATGGCATAGATGCAAGGTTAGATGGGGTTGATTCTAGGTTAGATGGCATAGATGCAAGGTTAGATGGGGTTGATTCTAGGTTAGATGGAATAGATGCAAGGTTAGATGGCTTGGATACAAGACTTACTAGGGTAGAAAATACAGTAACTAGAATCGAACATGACCATGGTAGAAAACTAGATGCTTTATTTGATGGACATAAGCAAAATGCAGATAGGTTAGACAGGATAGAAAATGAAGTATCCAAACACCAAGAGGTAATTTTAAGACGAATTAGGTAAAAGTTTATATTGATTAGAATGATTACATAAAATATAAGATGCTTATAAAACAAAAAAACCTATGGGATTTTTATTTTCCTATAGGTTTTAATTATTAATATTCCATAAGGCTAAAATATGGCTAAATTAAAATATTTCCAATAATATTTTTTCTATAACCATTGAAATGGCGCGC
>CAZUTD010000292.1:0-2165 GCA_964623185.1 uncultured Clostridiaceae bacterium | reverse complement strand
TAAGAAATAAGTGAACACCTTGTCCCAATATTCCTTTTCAAAATTTACTGTATAATAGGGTATCCCTAGTTGATCACAAACCTTTATTACATCCTCATAATCCTCTGTGGCTGTACAATAGCCAAATTTGTCTTTTTCATCCCAATTTTTCATAAAAATCCCTATCACATCATATCCTTCTTCTTTCAACAACAATGCCGCTACTGAAGAATCAACACCTCCAGACATTCCGATTACTACCTGTATATCCTTTTTTGATTTCATCATTTTGCCCAACCTTTCTCCACCAATATCAATTACAAGTGATATTGCAATTTCTTTATTATCTCATATATATATTGTACCCTTTTGACAAAAATTTTAAATAGTAAAAAGACTAGCCCAGGGCACTAGGCTTTGATAAAATACCCTATTTTTTATTTAAAAGTTGATAGATAGGCCCTGTTTTACAAATAATATCATCAAGTTTGGAATAGTCCATGCTAAACTCTGGTATTCCATAGGCATAGGGTGTATATTCATATAGTTGAAAAAACAAGGTTAAGCTGGCCTCCCCCAAATAGAAATCCTGTTTTCTATCAATTGTCTCAAATTGCAACAATAAGGGTATGTTCCTCCCATGTATTTCATCCTTGATAAATTCATTAATTTTTTTTATATAATCGCTATTTATTGCGAATAAATCCTTCAACTCATATGTTTTACCATTAGCCAGGTTAAAATTTAGAGCCCTTACAATTTTGCAACTATGTGCCGCCCCTTTGGAATAGGAGTTAATATCCAGCAAAAGGCTTAAAAGATCTTTTTTATTTAATTTAAGGCCAAAGTTACCCCAAATTTCCTTTGTATAATCATCTTCATAGCCTAACTCAATAATCATTTTGTATATTTCTTCCTGGATAGTTTCGTTTATTATCCTTTGCACATCAGAATCCTTAAAATTTATAAATTCTGGGTAGGTCAGTCCTACCCTATACTTAATTAGCTTTTTTTCCACAAGTTTAGGTCCACATCCCCCGTTAAACATATGCCCAATCACCTCTTCAGATTCTATCCCACCTAGCCACACGCTCGTTTACATACAATATAATATTCAAAAACCAATAGGAATGTTCCGAAAAACAATCGTATGGGGAGGACTTGTATAAAATTTGGAGAATATCTAGAATAAGCGTAAAACTATCTTATTAAAAAAGAGGTGTATTATATGTTTCACAACAAAATTAAATCTACCATACAAAACGGTGGTACGGCAATTGGAACATTTTTTACCTGCAATGCCCCTGATTTGGTTGAAATCATTGCCTTATCGGGCTTTGACTTTGTTGTTATTGATACAGAACACGGACCCCTATCTATTGAATCTACAATTAATTTAATAAGGGCGGCAGAACTTAGGGGTATCACCCCCATTACAAGAACCACAAATACAATGGAGTCTACCATACTCCGTTCCTTGGATGTGGGTAGCCATGGCATACAAGTACCCCAGGTCCCAAATGCTGAAATAGCAAAGCAAATCGTTAAATCAGCAAAATATTTTCCAATAGGAAATAGGGGGCTGGCCATGCCTCGAAGCTCTGATTACGGGATTCACCCTCCCATGGAATATTTTAAACATACCAATAGGGAAACCATGATAATCGTCCATTGTGAAAATGAAGAAAGTCTCAATAATATTGATGAAATAGCACAAATCCCTGAGATAGATGTTATATTCCTTGGGCCATTTGATATGTCCCAATCCCTTGGTATACCTGGTGAAGTAAACCATCCCCTAATAAAAGAAGCTGCAAATAAGGTAATCAGGGTTTGCCAGGCTAATGGTAAGGCCGCGGGTATCTTTGTATCTAGTGGTGAGCAGGCAAAAATTAAGATGCAGGAGGGTTTTCAATATATTACAATAGGTATGGACACAACCTTGTTTTCTAAAATATGTTCCCAGGAAATAAGTAAGGCAAAATAATTTGGGGCAAGTAAAAGCTTGCCCTAAATTGTTTCATCAATCATGGTCAATAACCATCTTTTTGACACCTTTTGTATCTAATCCCTCCATAATTTCCCCTATAGGCCTAGCATTTATCATCAGGTCCTGGGTAATTTCATAGAGGGGTACCATAACAAAAGCCCTTTGGCACATTCTCGGATGGGGTATTGTTAGGATT
>CAZUTD010000291.1:0-2175 GCA_964623185.1 uncultured Clostridiaceae bacterium | reverse complement strand
AGGCTGAAGTTCTACCACTAAACTACACCCGCATATCCCATAATCTTTTCAACAATTTTAAATTATATCATATGAATTTAAAAAGGTCAAATTCGCATTTAAAAATTTTTCAAGTGCAAAATAAAGTATATACCTGTTTTTACAAGAAGTCAATATTTTTTCTTAAGTAAATTCCTATCTTTTCTTTAAAGTCTTTACTCCGTTAGTATGTCCTTAAATTTTAGAAAATGTTTTAAATAATTATTGCTAAAAATTAATATATTTATTGGAATTAAGTAAGACAGTAAGTGGATATTTAGCCTAGTTTCAAGTCCACAATTTCTACTTTAATATCATCATCTATCTTAACAATAGCATATGTTTTGCTGGCACCACCTCTAGGAATACTTGGACTGCCGGGATTTAACAAAATCATACCTTCCTCTTCTAAATAAAGGGGCATATGGCTATGACCGAATATCACCATATCTGCTTCCTTTTCTTTACCAATATAAAATATTCCACCTAATCCATTTTTCACTCCATGCCGGTGCCCATGGACAATATAAATTCTTTTTCCTCCTATTATCTCCAACCTTTCCCTGACTATATCCCTTTCCCAATCACAGTTTCCCTTTACACCAATAGCCGCCGGATTATATTGGTTTTGAATATATATGAGGTCTTCATAATTATCCCCTGTATGTATTACTAAGTCAGCCTCTATCAATAAATCTCCAATTGCATCTATGCTCGAAGTATATCTATGGGTATCACCTAACACAATTATTTTCAATTGCTACTCCCCCTTAAGTCTTTTACCCAAAACATTTTTCATTCTTTCTAATGCTTGTCCACGATGACTTATTCTGTTTTTTTCTTCCGAGCTTATTTCTCCCAAACTTAATCCATTATAAGCCTCTGGCATGAATAAGGGATCATAGCCAAATCCGCCCTTCCCCTTAAGTTCATACGCAATTGTACCATTCAGTATTCCCCTGACAGTAAAACTTTCTCCCCTTGGCATAGCAACTGCAATGGCACATACAAACCGTCCCTTTCTTTTTTCTGGAGGAATATTTTTTAGTAATTCAAGAAGTTTTTCATTGTTTTCAGCGTCTGTAGCCTTTTCACCTGCAAATCTGGCAGAGTATATGCCTGGTTGCCAGTCCAAATATTCAACCTCAATACCAGAATCATCCGCAATGGCAATATGTCCCGTCAAATTCATAACAGCAGTTGCCTTTTTTAAGGCGTTTTCCTCAAATGTTATACCATCTTCCACGATTTCTAAATTGTCTAAACCAACATCCTTCATAGATTTGATTTCCAAGTCAAAACCTTGCAACATTCTTTTTATTTCTTGCAATTTGTTTAGGTTCCCAGTTGCAATAACTACAATATTATTTGTCATTTTCTTTTATTTTCCCATCAATTGAATTTTGCAATTCTATTGCTACTTCTCCTAGAGCTTCCTTCTGCATCTCTATCAATTGATTATTTCCTTTTTCACCTAAATCAAGCATTTCCATCAATTCTTTATTGGTAAAGGGTGCTTCCTCCCCTGTTCCCTGGATTTCAATAAATTCACCTTCACCGGTCATCACAATATTCATGTCAACTTTTGCCCTCGAATCCTCTTGAAATTGAAGGTCAAGAACCGGCATGTCATCCACTATACCCACACTCACGGCCGACACAAAATTATTTATGGGAAACTTAGGTAGTAGTCCGCTTTTCACCAGTAAATTGGCAGCATCAACCAGGGCTACAAACGCCCCTGTGATTGCGGCTGTCCTAGTACCCCCGTCAGCCTGGATAACATCACAATCAATCCATATGGTTCTTTCCCCTATAACATCCAAATCCACAATTGAACGCAATGCCCGCCCAATAAGCCTTTGAATTTCATGATTTCTTCCATCAATCCTTCCCCTTGAAGAATCACGAATCTTTCGGGTTTGTGTAGAGCTGGGCAACATAAAATATTCTGCAGTAATCCATCCCCTGCCCGAATTTTTAAGGAAAGGAGGCACCTTATCCTCAATCATGGCGGTACAAATTATTTTTGTATCTCCCATTTCAACCAGCACAGAACCCTGGGCCTGTTTAGTATAATTCCTGGTGAACTTGACCGGTCTAAGCTCGTCATATTTTCTGCCATCTATTCTATCCAAAGGAAATCTTCCTTTCCAC
>CAZUTD010000290.1:0-2176 GCA_964623185.1 uncultured Clostridiaceae bacterium | reverse complement strand
TCGGGACCCGGGTAACCATCGTTTTTCCGGAAGTGAAAAAAATATCTACTTGAAAATTGACCTAGGTCAATTTTTTTTATGTAAGATTATGCTAAAATATACTTACAAAGTTGAGAGATAATAAGTAAAAAGGAGAGATTAATATTATGAAAAAATTTAGTGAAGTAGTAGAAAAGAATTTTGAAAGACTAGAATTATATGTCCCAGTGGTGGAACGTGTCCATGGTGGGACTCATCCGGAATTTTATGATGTTCGTAAGTTTTTTGACAAGATCAATGAAAAAGTAAAAAATGCCGGAAGCGAAAGACCCAATTTGGAAGAGGAATTTGCGGGCTTGCGTGATGTAACAGGGAATTATGCTATACCGGAAGATGTATGTGAAAGCTATGAGGCGGTATATGAGATGTTGGCAGAACTAGATAAAGCCTATGAAGGCATATAAAAAAATAAGAGGGGTTATTTTTCGACCTAATTTTTACTATTGTGGAATTCAAAGCGGAAAGGATATCTTTAGGTAAGTAATACAGAAGGGAGGGTATAATAAATTATGCAAAGATATATTTTAAATAAGAAAAACGAAATTATGTTATTTAGTGGTGTTCTAATAGGGCTTGCATTTATTAGCAAATGGACAATGGATAATATGATGATTTTTAGTTGGGCCCTGATTATAGCTTCTATCTTAGGGGCGGCCCCTATTGCCATCCAAGCCTATCAGGCATTGAGTGTAAAGGTGGTAAGTATTGATGTTTTAGTCACTATTGCTGTCGGTGGTGCCTTCCTTATTAGAAATTATGAGGAGTCAGCAATTGTCACATTTTTATTTCTATTTGGTGCTTATTTAGAGCAAAGGACCCTAAATCAAACCCGTTCTGCAATCAAGGAATTAACGGAAATGGCCCCTGAAAGCGCATTGAAGCAGATGGAAAATGGTGAATTTGAGGAAGTAGAAGTTGATGATGTAGATAAGGGAGATATATTGCTTGTAAAAACCGGAGCAAAAGTTCCCGTTGACGGAAGGGTTGTAAGCGGTGAGGGCTATATAAACGAAGCCAGCATAACTGGAGAGGCAATACCTGTGGGCAAAGAAAAAGATTCCCAGGTTTTTGCGGGTACAATATTAGAAAATGGTACAATACAGATTGTAGCTGACCGGGTGGGTGAAGACACGACCTTTGGCCGGATAATTGAATTAGTTGAAGAAGCCCAAGATTCCAAATCAGAGGCCGAACGCTTTATAGACCGATTTTCAAAATATTATACACCTGCAGTCCTGGTCCTGTCATTTATTGTATGGTTAGTTTCGCGGGATATTGAATTAGCTATTACTATTTTAGTCTTGGGTTGCCCTGGAGCACTAGTAATAGGAGTGCCTGTATCCAATGTGGCTGGTATAGGAAATGGTGCTAGGCATGGGGTATTATTAAAGGGAAGTGAAGTAATCCACGATTTTAGTAGGACTGATACAATGGTATTTGATAAGACAGGGACATTAACTATTGGGAACCCGAGGGTATCCGAAAGTAAATATTATACAGATGATGTTGAAAATGCATTGAGTTATCTTGCTAGTATTGAAAAGGAATCTGACCACCCCCTGGCAAAGGCAGTTTTGCAGGAAATAGGGGAAATAAAATTGTACCCAGTCGAAAACACCCAGGTTGTCAAAGGTGGAGGGATAATTGCTAATGTTGACGGTCGTAGGCTAGCAGTAGGCAATCTTGCCCTAATGGATCAGGAAAATGTCAAACTTGATGAAAAAGCTAGGGCTGACATAGAACGATTTGAGGTGGACGGAAATTCCTTGGTGATAACAGCTGTTGATGGGGTGCTGAAAGTTATAATGGGTGTCCGGGACCAAATTCGGACAGGAGTCAAGGAAGATTTACAAAAACTAAGGGAACTTGGAATAAAAAACTTAATTATGCTCTCCGGTGATAACCAGGGTACAGTTGATGTGGTCAGTAGAGAACTTGGCCTAAGCGAGGCCCATGGGAACATGCTGCCTGAGGATAAGGCTGACTATATTAAACAATTGAAAGACAAGGGTAAGATAGTGGCTTTTGTAGGTGATGGTGTTAATGATAGCCCCTCCCTGGCCTTGGCGGATATAGGTATAGCCATGGGAAGTGGAACAGATGTTGCTATTGAAACCTCAGATCTTGTCCTGATGAA
>CAZUTD010000289.1:0-2191 GCA_964623185.1 uncultured Clostridiaceae bacterium | reverse complement strand
CCTCTTCCCCCCCATTAAAAAAATAGGTAACATGGGCATATTTTTCAGTTTCAGCTATTCGAAGCTGTCTTAATCCCTGCTTGCTGACATATTCGCCCAATGTATTTTTAAATGTTTGGGGTTTATATGCAATCTGAACATCCTCAAAAGTTTTGCTATATAATGTCATTGTAACATAGTGTAAGGGGAAAAACTCTTTTTCCCTTTTAAATTCATTAAAATCTCTTTCTATTAAAGCTCTTGTAATTTGACGTGCCCGGTCAGGTCTAAAATTGAAAAAAATAAGGCCATCATTATTTTCTATAGTATTGGGATTTGACTGGTGATTTAATATTACACTGGGTAATATAAACTCATCGCTTTCATCCAAACTATAAGCAGTTTTTATGGCATCCAAGGGTTCTTCTACCACCCTGCCTTCACCCAAGACCATTGCCTTATAGGCTAGTTGGGTCCTTTCCCAGCGTTTATCACGATCCATGGCATAGTACCTGCCAGATATGGAAGCTATTTGCCCAACACCAATTTCTTTCATTTTTTTAAGTAAATCTTGTATATAGCCTTCTGCACTTCTGGGCGGTGTATCTCTGCCATCTAGAAAACAATGTATGTATACTTCATCAAGTCCATGGAGTTTTGCTAGTTTTAACAAGGCATATAGATGGTCTATATGACTGTGTACACCCCCATCTGAAACCAAACCTAGTAAGTGCAGTTTTGTTTTGTTGGTCTTGACATGAAAAATTACATCAAGAAATTTTTGATTATTATAGAAACTTCCTTCCTTTATTTCCTTGGAAATTCTGCTAAGTTCTTGGTAAACTATTCTCCCAGCACCAATATTTAAATGCCCGACTTCAGAATTTCCCATTTGCCCCTCGGGCAATCCAACTGCTATCCCACTTGCTTGTATTTGTGTATAGGGATAATTATTTGCTAACCTATCATAGTTGGGTAGACTTGCCATTTTAATTGCATTTCCAAATCCGTTTTCTCTTATACCAAATCCATCTAGTATAATTAAGGCTAGGGGATTTTTCATAGTAATCTTCCTTTCACAATGACTTACATAAATCCTATAGCAAGAATTACTAAAAATTGATTATTTCTAAAAAACTTTCTGCATTTAAACTTGCCCCCCCTACAAGGGCACCATCAATATCTTCTTGGTTCATAATTGCTGTTGCATTGGAGGGATTAACACTGCCACCATATTGTATAGGTACCAATTCAGAAATATATTCATCATACTTTTCTTTGATAATTTCCCTAATATATGCAATGACCGTATTCGCATCCTCGGGACTTGCTGTTTTTCCTGTGCCTATAGCCCAAATCGGTTCATAGGCTATAACTATATTTTTCATACCATCTGGTGAAATTTGCTTAAGGGCCTTGACAATCTGTGTCCTTATAATTTCAAATGTCTTGTCTGCCTCTCTTTCTTCCAATGTTTCCCCAACGCAAAGAATTGGGGTTAGTTCGTATTCCAAGGCCTTGAGAAGTTTTTTATTTACACTTTCATCGCTTTCGTTAAAAAACTGCCTTCGCTCCGAATGCCCTATAATTACATATTCTACATTGTGTTCTTTTAACATTTCAGCAGAAATTTCCCCAGTATAAGCACCCCTGTCTTCCCAGTGCATATTTTGTGCACCTAGTTTTATATTGCTACCCTCAACTTCCTTTTTTATCTCTCCTAATATAGTATAAGGGCAACAAATCACAACCTTAACATCTGTTTTTTCAACCTCATCTTTTAAGTCTTTAACAAATTTCACTGCCTCTTCCACACTACTATGCATTTTCCAATTTCCCGCTATAATGGGTATCCTCATAAAAAAATCCTCCTATCTATTTATTTTGCAATGAATCTATTCCCGGTAATGTTTTACCCTCTAGAAATTCCAGTGAAGCCCCGCCACCAGTAGAAATATGGGTTATCCTATCGGCAAAACCTAGTTGTTCTACTGCCGCGGCACTATCCCCGCCACCAATGATGGTTGTGCCATTATTTTCCGCCATGGCCTGGGCAACTTTTTTCGTACCAACTGCAAATGCCGGCATTTCGAAAACACCCATGGGCCCATTCCATATAATTGTTTTTGCATCCTTAATTTTATTGTTAAACTTCTCTATGGTTTTTTCACCAATGTCCAAGCCCATATAATCAATAGGCATCTGGTCAAAT
>CAZUTD010000288.1:0-2195 GCA_964623185.1 uncultured Clostridiaceae bacterium | reverse complement strand
AGCCCATGCATTTCATCAATTAATTCCAATAAATCAGTTTTTCCCATTGATCCATCAACTTTTTTCATCCAAGATAATAATTCCATAGCCTAACCCCTCCCAGATATTTAGTTACTTAAGTAAATTATATCACGAAAAAAAGGGTGAATAACACAAGTAAAATTATGCACCCCTTCCATAGGAATCCAGATTTAGTTTTCTAATACCTCTCTCCAATCTTTAAGTTGGCTATAGCATTTAAGTTCAAATCAGACCTAAGGCCTTTTATATAATCATAGTAAGCAACACACCCAATCATAGCGGCATTATCTGTGCACAGCCTTAAGGATGGATATTTTAAATCTAGTCCATGTTTTTCTGCTTCCTGGGCCAATGATTGGCGTAGACAGGTGTTAGCAGCGACCCCTCCTGCCAAAACGACCTGCTTAATACCTTTTTCTAAACAAGAGGCTATGGTCTTTTCTACTAATATTTCTACAACTGCTTTTTGAAAACTAGCTGCTACATCCTCTACCACAATAGGATTGTTTTTCATTTTCTGAGAGTTCAAATAGTTTAATACTGCTGATTTTAATCCACTGAAACTAAAGTCATAACTACCCTCTTCCAGATACGCCTTGGGAAATTTGATGGCCTCCCTATCACCCTTTTTAGAGATCATATCAATTTCCGGTCCACCTGGGTAGCCCAAACCTAAGGCACGGGCAATTTTATCGAAAGCCTCGCCTGCCGCATCGTCCCTGGTTTTGCCCAAGACCTCGTATTGTCCATAATCTTTCATATAAACCAAATGTGTATGGCCTCCCGAAACAATTAAGGCAATAAAGGGTGGTTCCAGTTTTTTATGGTCAATAAAATTAGCGTAAATATGGCCTTCTATATGGTTTACGCCATTTAGGGGGATTCCCCTTGCAAAAGCAATGGCCTTACCAGCTGACAAGCCCACCAGTAGGGCTCCCACCAGGCCTGGCCCATAAGTTACAGCTACATGTGTAATATCTTCAAACCCTACCCCTGCTTCGGTCAGGGCTCTATCAATAACAAAATTAATATTTTCAATATGCTTCCTGGATGCTACCTCGGGTACTACCCCTCCAAATTTCTTATGTTCCTGTATTTGTGAAGCAATAATATTGGATAGGATAGTTCGCCCATTTTTTAAAACACTAACAGATGTTTCATCACAACTACTTTCTATAGCCAGGGTAATAATATCCCCTTGAATAAATTGTTTTGACATGTTTTTTCCTTTCCTTCCTATACAGTCCAATAGTCCTCTTGGATTTCCCCATCCCGAAAGCTAACTATTCTCTTGGTTTGGTCTGCAATTTCCTGCTCATGGGTTACTATTAATATTGTTACACCTTCGGCATTAAGCTGTTTGAATAAATCCATTACTTCTTGGGTTGATTTAGAATCCAGATTACCTGTGGGCTCATCTGCCAAAATAATGGCTGGATTATTAACCAAGGCTCTAGCCACGGCAACTCTTTGTTTTTGTCCACCTGACAATTCATTGGGCTTATGGTCTATTCTATCAGCCAAACCTACCTTCCCCAATGCCTCCAATGCCCTTTCCCGTCTTTCCTTCATACCTATACCCCCATACATCATTGGGAGTTCAACATTTTTTAATGCAGAAGTTCTAGCTAATAGGTTAAAGGATTGGAAAACAAAACCTATTTTACTGTTCCTAATCTCCGCTAATTCATTATCAGATAGGTCATCAATTTCTTTATTATCCAACATATATATACCGGAACTGGCCCTATCCAAACAACCAATGATATTCATCAAGGTGGATTTTCCAGAACCGGAAGGTCCTGTAATAGCAATAAATTCTCCCTTGGTCACCTGCAAATTAACATCTTTTAATGCGTGAACCGAAATACTTCCATTTTCATAAGTTTTGTTCAAATCTTTTATGCTAATCACATTTAGCCCCCCATTTACTCATATCTTAAGGCATCTATCGGGTCAAGTTTTGCGGCCCTGCGGGCAGGATAAACACCAAAAACAACACCCACAACCATAGAAAATATAAAAGCCATAAAAATTGCTAGTTTAGATATAACAAAGGGTAATCCTAGCACCCAAACAATAATAAAGCTAATTATTCCACCCAAAAAAAGTCCCATGCCGCCTCCAAAAACAGATAATAATATTGCTTCAACTAAAAATTGTAATAATATTGT
>CAZUTD010000287.1:0-2201 GCA_964623185.1 uncultured Clostridiaceae bacterium | reverse complement strand
AATGTTTTCAGCTACTAGTTGAGCATCTAGTTCTGGTACCTTTATTTCAACCACATTCACCGATACTATTTTCTTGGTTAACTTTTCTAAGTCTTTTTTAAGTTCCTCGACACCCTGGCCACCTTTACCTATGACCATACCCGGCTTTGCTGTATGAACATTTATCCTAACCCGGTTATTTGCTGCTCTTTCTATTTCAATTCTAGAGATTCCAGAAACGAATAATTTCTCTTTCACAAATTCACGGATTTTATGGTCTTCCACTAAAAGTTCATCGAAATTTTTATCTGCATACCATTTGGTGTCCCAATCTTTTATAATTCCCACTCTCAACCCGTGAGGATTCACCTTTTGACCCATTATTTTCCCTCCTTAATACTATTTTTCTTTTAGCACGACACCTATATGACTGGTTCTCTTTCTAATTGTAGTAGCACGCCCCTGAGCCCTAGGTCTGAATCGTCTCATAGTAGGTCCTTGGTTTGCATAGATTTCCGCTATATATAAACTATCTCTATCCATATTGTAATTGTTTTCAGCATTTGCCACAGCTGACTTTACAACCTTTTCTACAATTGTCGAGGCTGATTTTGGTGTAAACTTCAAAATAGTTAAAGCTTCATCAACATTTTTACCCCTGACTAAATCAATAACTACTTGAGCTTTTCGTGGCGCAATTCTAACGAATCTGGCAATTGCTTTTGCTTCCATGGAATGACCTCCCTTCATATCCTAAATCAAACATAATATAATTCCACAAGTTTTAAGGTTAAATTTATTTTCTTCTTGTTGTTTTATCGTTATCATCATGTCCCCTATAAATTCTAGTAGGTGCAAATTCTCCTAATTTATGTCCTACCATATCTTCAGTAACATATACCGGAACATGTTTTCTACCATCATGCACAGCTATAGTGTGTCCGATCATTTGTGGGAAAATAGTAGATGCTCTTGACCATGTTTTAATTACTCTTTTTTCGCTCTTTTCATTCATTTCTTCAATCTTTTTTAGTAATCCTACATGTACAAAGGGCCCTTTTTTTACTGATCTACCCATTTTATTTCCTCCCTTCAGAATTATGAGATTCTTAGCCTTTATAAAAAGTATCCCACCAAATTATTTCTTTCTTCTAGAGACTATATACTTGCTCGAAGCTTTCTTTTTATCACGAGTTTTATAGCCAATTGTTGGCTTGCCCCAAGGTGTTAATGGTGACGGCATACCAATAGGTGTTTTACCCTCTCCACCACCGTGCGGATGGTCACATGGGTTCATAGCGGACCCTCTTACCGTAGGTCTGTATCCCAAGTGTCTCTTTTTACCAGCCTTGCCAACTGTAATATTTTCATGTCCTATATTTCCAACAGTTCCTATTGTTGCCTTGCAATCAATAAGAATCCTTCTAATTTCTCCTGAAGGCAATCTCAATAATGCATATTTACCTTCCTTAGCCATCAACTGGGCTGAGTTCCCAGCGGACCTCGCAATTTGCCCACCCTTACCTGGTTTCATTTCTATATTATGAATTACTGTACCGTTAGGGATATTGCGAAGTGGTAAGGCATTACCAATTTTAATGTCTGCCGTTGGTCCGGATTCTACCATATCACCAACCTTTAGATTGTTTGGTGCAATAATATATCTTTTTTCACCATCTAAATAGTGCAGCAGTGCTATGTTGGCTGTCCTGTTCGGGTCATATTCGATAGATGCAACCTTTGCAGGGACACCATCCTTATTTCTTTTAAAATCAATGATTCTATATTGTCTTTTCATACCACCGCCTCTGTGGCGTATGGTTATTTTACCTTGTGAATTTCTACCAGCAGTTTTTGTAAGTTTTGAAAGTAAGGACCTTTCAGGCTCTACCTTTGTAATTTCATCAAATGTAGAAACTGTCATCTGCCTTCTAGCTGGTGAAGTAGGTTTAAACTTTCTAATAGCCATTGCTTTTTCCCTCCTTCTAAATTGCTAATTATTACATTCCTTCAAATATTTCGATTTCCTTGCTATCCTCTGTTAGGGTAACATAGGCCTTTTTCCAATCTGCTCTCTTGCCAGAATGTTGACCCATCCGTTTAATTTTACCTCTCATGTTAATGGTATTTACTCGTTTTACCTTAACACCAAAAATTTCTTCGATAGCTTTTCTAATTTCAACCTTATTGGCTCTTCTATCTACTTGGAAAACATATTTTTT
>CAZUTD010000286.1:0-2214 GCA_964623185.1 uncultured Clostridiaceae bacterium | reverse complement strand
CATCAAAAATATTTAAAAGGTTGAGAAATGAAGGCATTTTGTTTATTACAAGAAGCTTAAAAAACAAAAAATGGTACGAATTACGGATTAATATATATGATGTTCAAGGAAGGTACGAGGAACACTACAATAGGTTAAACTTTGTTCTGAACCAATTGGAGCTAGGAATGGTCTTGGAGGAAGGATGGACTAGGGATCATGCCTTGAGTTTATTTTCTGTTCTAGCATACCAGGTCAAATTATTCACTTTTCATAACCCCGATGATATTAAACGAATTTTGATAGGTTTGGAATACAATCCAGAAGGAAAACGCTGGGTTGATTTGGACTTATATTACCGGAATAAAAAGATATCATGGGTGGATATTGATGCAAGAAAAGGACGAAGAAACAAAGCACAGGAATCTTTGGATAGAAGGGAAGCAATGCTAGGGCAGTTATCTGATAAGGCCCAAAAAACCCTATTTGAAATGGAGAAGGCCATCCTGCAAAAATAATTTACTAATAAATCATGACATAAGAGGAACTTTTACCCATAACTTCCGTCATATTATATATGACCTCAATGGAGTTTTTGTGGATACAAATTTATTTCCATGGATTGGGAATAACAAATCAATAATTTTACAAAAAATTGTAGTTGGGTCAAAAAAATTTAGGAGGAATATAGATATGAGAAGGATTACCTGGACATTGGTCATTGTATTACTTATGGTCACAATTACTGCTAGTATGGTTTTAGCTGAAAGTAGCTCATCTATTTATTCAAAAATTGAAATAGAGAAAATAGTGAGAGAAAAACTACAATTAGAAAATAAGCTAGACTTGAAGTATGGTCATCTTTCTACCCAAGATTTAAGACAAAAAAGATTTTGGTACTTAGAATTTTCCGATGATATAAACAATATTTATGTGACTGCTAATGCAGAATCAGGAGAAATTATTAACTTTCATAAATGGGGAGACCATTCTAATAAAAAACCTGTAACGATTTTGGAACAAATGGCTAAGAAAAATGCAATAAGGCTAATCCAATCTATGGAGCCTCAAAGGTTTAAAGAAACTGAAGAGGTTACTATAGCCACACCTTCTATTGGCATATATGATTTATCTAGAAATTTTGCTGATACAAATAACTATTATTTTTATTTTATGAGAAAGATTGCAGGCGAATTTTTCCCCGAGAACTATTTTAAGGTTCAAGTATCTGGCGTGACCGGGGAAGTTATGCAATACGAAATGGCATGGGATGACGCTATCTATGAAGCTGATAGGTCTCTTGTATCAGAGACCGCAATAAGAAAAGTATTTGAAGGGGAAGACCAGATTAAACTGAAATATATTGCCTTGGGCAAAAATAATAAGGATGGTGAAATACCATATTTAACCCCTGTATATTATTATCTTCCTAAAGAATCCGGCCTAGTTAATGCAATAGATGGGAAATTTTTAAAGACAGAGGAATTATATAATAGGGGCTACTATTTGAGGTCCTTATCCGGTGCTGGGGGTATCATGGAGGATTCAGCAAATAAGGAAATGGCAGCTGATAGCGGAGGAGAGGTTATACCAGAGCAAGGGGTAGTATCAAAGGAAAAAATAGAAAAAATAGTTTTAGATATTTTGAAAAAAGAACTGGATACGGGCAGATTAAACCTACAGGGTAGTAGCTATTCAAATTATTTTAACGGAATTGAAGGAAAGTATTGGAGACTGAATTGGCTGGAAGAAGAAACTGGAATATCTTTAAATGTTGTAGCAGATGCTGTAAAGGCTGATATATTATCTGTTGATTATTATAAATCCCTACTTTCTGAAAAACCGGTTGCCAGAATCGAGTTATCTGCTAGGGATATGGATATGGCTGTTAGCTCGATAGAGATTGTTGAGAAAAAGGACATCGATCTTGGGGAAAAGAATCTCAATATTGATGAAAATAAAATTAAGAATGAAATTCTGGGTAAAGTCCAAAACATTTTTCCACAAATCAAGAAAAATGAAATAAAATTTGAATTACAAGATGTAGAAAAGGAAAAAAACTTGTTCAATGCTAATTCACCAAGATACA
Organism: uncultured Clostridiaceae bacterium; assembly: GCA_964623185.1. Taxonomy (GTDB): domain Bacteria; phylum Bacillota; class Clostridia; order Peptostreptococcales; family Natronincolaceae; genus CAYMGQ01. The sequence goes on along the minus strand of CAZUTD010000286.1, from coordinate 146 downwards.
TAGATGATATTCCCTATGACGGAAATAGGTTGAATATTACCTATAATTATAAAACGAAAGAGATTATGGGGGTTCACTACCGTTGGAATGAGATAAAAGCAGAGGCAAGTTCCCAAGTTTTAGATAAGAAGATTATAGAAAAACAG
>CAZUTD010000285.1:0-2214 GCA_964623185.1 uncultured Clostridiaceae bacterium | reverse complement strand
CGGATAGGTTGGGCTTATCCCAGCTATACCAGTTAAGGGGTAGGGTGGGGAGGAGTAACCGACAAGGCTATGCCTACCTATTATATGAGAGAAATAAAATTCTTTCTGAGGTGGCTGAAAAAAGACTGAAGGCAATTAAGGAATTTACCGAATTTGGGTCAGGTTTCAAAATTGCTATGAGGGACCTAGAAATTCGAGGTGCTGGTAATTTGCTAGGCGGGGAACAGCATGGCCACCTTGCAGCTATTGGCTATGATTTGTATGTTAAACTATTAGACGAGAGCGTTAAAAAATTAAGAGGCAAGATTACAGAAGATGAAGAGCTAGACACAACAATAGAACTTAATGTAGATGCTTATATTGATAAAAAATATATCAGTAATCAAAGCCATAAGATAGAAATCTATAAAAAAATTGCCTCCATCCGCAATCTAGACGACTTATACACCATAGAGGAAGAAATAGAGGACAGGTTTGGCACTATCCCAGCCAGCGTTAGAAACTTGTTGTTAATCTCCTACATCAAGGCCATGGCAAAAAATTTAAAAGTTCAATATATTTCACAAAAAGAAAAAACCATTAAAATCCAGCTAAGGGAAGCCAAGCTTTTAAAGCCGGAAAACATCATAGGCGTCATGGACCAGTACAGGAGACAGATTAACATGCACGCAGGCGACCAGCCATATTTTGTCTACAAGATTCAAACAATTGACCAGTATAAAATTTTATTGGATATAAAAAACATAATTGAGAAAATTAGTGGTTTAAAAAACAAGGCAACTTAGGTATAATAGAGAAGATACTAAAGAGGAGTGATAAGATGAAAATACCAGGGAATTATAGAAAGCTTATAAGGGGCACAGTCTTCTTATTAATAATGGCATTATTTATTAGTGGATGTTCTAATACTACAAAATTACCAGAGGATGCAGTTGCCCTCATAAATGGCAAGACTATATCCATAGGAGAATTTGAGAAAAATCTGGCTTTACAAAAAATGAGCTACGAAACCCAACTAGGTCCTGATATATTTGACCAGGAGGTAAGCTCGGGCATGACACTTTTAGATTCAATTAAAAGGAGCGTCTTAGAAAGTTTAGTTATAGAAGAAATATTATTCCAAGAGGCAAATAAAAAAGGTATAAAAGCTACTGAAGAAGAAATAAAAGAATCCATTGATCCATATATGGAATTTTTGGAAAGTAATGAAGCTTTTAAGGAATTTACTGAAAAAAACGAAATAGATGAAGACTTTATCAGGGGTCAGATGACAAAAGATATCTTAATCCATAAATACAGGGAATCATTTATAGAGGACCAGGAGATAGCGGAGGAAGCGGCCAAGGCATACTATGACGATAACCCGGAAGCATTTAACAAAGAGGAAGTTGAGGCAAAACATATTTTGGTAATAAAGGATACAGAAAATGCGGAAAAAAAGGCCCAGGATATTTTAGATAATATAAAAAACCCTGAAGACTTTGAAACACATTGGAAAAAGTATGCCGAGGGAGCAGAAGAGGGGATTATCGCTGAAGATCTGGGGGCATTTGGTCGGGGTGCAATGGTACCCGAATTTGAGCAAGCAGCCTTTTCGTTAAAACCCAACGAAATCAGCGGTATAGTAGAAACTTCCTTTGGCTACCATATTATCCTGGTAGAAGATACAATAAATGAAACCCTAGCTTATGAGGATATGAAAGATAACTTAATAGAGTTTTTAAAAGATCAGGCATTTCAAGATCATGTAGAGGAATTAATAGACAAGGCAAAGGTTGTTAAAAAAGAAGAATTATAAAAAATACTAAAAACAGGTGGTTAACCACCTGTTTTTTTCTTACAAAAAAAGATAGTAAAATCACATTATTGCGAATAAAAAACAAAGATTGGTAAAATACTAGAATTACACTAAAAATTTACTTGAATTAGGAGGGAATGGTATTGAAGGCAACAGGAATTGTAAGACGAATTGACGATTTAGGAAGAGTTGTGATACCAAAAGAAATCAGAAGAACCCTTAGAATAAGAGAAGGTGACCCTCTTGAAATATTTACCGATAGAGAAGGAGAAGTTATTTTAAAAAAATACTCCCCTATTGGAGAATTAAGCGAATTTGCAACTGAATACGCGGAATCACTTCAAGAGGCATTAGGACATATTGCAATTATAACCGATAGAGACGTTGTGATAGCAGTAGCAGGACACCCCAGAAAG
>CAZUTD010000284.1:0-2228 GCA_964623185.1 uncultured Clostridiaceae bacterium | reverse complement strand
ATACTTAATATTCCCAGAACTATAAATGGTGAAAGTTTTAAAGAAATCATATTAAAATAGAAAAACATTTCGAATTCAACTCCATTATTGTATTTAATTTGCTTGAAGGGAAGATCATAAGGTGAGAATGTACGATTTAATACTTAAAAAAAGAAATGGTGAACCTTTAAATAGTAAGGAAATTGACTACTTTGTTCATGGGTATACCAGTGGTAATATACCCGATTATCAGATATCAGCGCTTTTAATGGCTATTTTTTTTCAAAAAATGAATAAACAAGAAACACTCTACCTTACCAAAGCAATGATAGAATCAGGTCAAACTATTGACCTATCCAGTATTAAGGGCATAAAAGTTGATAAACACAGTACAGGGGGTGTGGGTGATAAGACTACTATTGCCTTAGCACCTTTAGTAGCTGCCTGTGGCGTTCCTGTTGCAAAATTATCCGGACGTGGTCTTGGACATACAGGGGGTACTATTGACAAATTAGAATCCATCCCAGGTTTATCAACAGATATGTCTAGAGAAACATTTATAAAAAATGTTAATAGTATTAAATTAGCAGTTACAGGCCAAACGGACAATTTAGTTCCAGCTGATAAAAAATTATATTCCCTAAGAGATGTGACAGCTACTGTTGATAATATATCCCTAATAGCCAGCAGCATTATGTCCAAAAAATTAGCTTCTGGCGCAGATGCAATTGTTTTAGATGTTAAAACTGGGGATGGTGCTTTTATGAAAAATTTGGATGATTCCTTCCTTTTAGCAAAAGAAATGGTTGATATTGGCAATGGACTAAATAAAGATACAATTGCTATTGTAACAGATATGAATCAACCCTTAGGGTATAGCATTGGTAATAGCCTGGAAATAAAAGAAGCCCTTCAATTAATCAAGGGAGAGGGGCCAAAGGACCTAAAATCTCTTTGCATATGCTTAGCTTCTTATATGCTATTATTATCAAAAAAAGTTTCCTCCGTGGATGAGGGTCGAATTATGATTGAACAAGTAATATCATCAGGTAAAGCTCTTGAATCGTTTAAAAGATTCGTTAAACAACAGGGTGGCGATATTAGTTTTGTTGATAATCCTAATTTGCTACCCAAAACCAGGGTAGTAACACCATATAAATCTGCTAGAAGTGGATATATTCATAAAATCCAAGCTGATATTGTAGGACTGAGCTCTTTAATTCTAGGTGCTGGTCGCAATACAAAAGATAGTGAAATTGACTTGGCAGTGGGCATAGTCTTAAATAAAAAAATTGGGGACTATGTAGAAAAGGGTGACATTTTAGCCTATATTCATTCCGATAATCCAAATACAACAAATACAGTAACAGTAGAAGGAGAAAACTATGTAATTGAAAATAATTTAGCTGCCCGAACTTAACCCGTTAATTTATGGTATAGTTTCAAAAGATGGCATAATAAAATTATCATAAAAATTTTATTTTTTAATCCTCCTGTTGAATAGATAATTGCATAATTGGAAAATATATTATTAAATATGCTTTTACAGGGAGGAATAACAATGAGGAAGACTCTTTCTAAACCACTAACCCTTATAACTATCCTTGGTATATTACTACATATGTCCATGGTAACTGTATGTGCACAAACTTTTGAAGTGGATGCAGCAGCAGCTATATTAATTGATGCTTCTACTGGCACTGTTCTTTATGAAAAAAATATACATGAACCTTTGCCTCCTGCAAGTGTTACAAAAATAATGACCATGCTGCTAACAATGGAGGCCATAGATTCTAATTTAATTACCTTGGAGGATCAGGTAACTATAAGTGAAAGGGCATCATCTATGGGTGGCACACAAATATATGTGGAACCAGGAGAAACAAAATCAGTTGAAGATTTGATTAAGGCCATCGCCATTAGATCTGCAAACGATGCTACGGTTGCAATTGCGGAACATATCTCTGGCACAGAAGAACTTTTTATTAGGCAGATGAATGATAGGGCACAGGAACTGGGAATGAAAAACACCTGCTTTATTAATACCAATGGCTTACCAGCTGATGGTCATAATTCTTCTGCCTACGATATTGCATTGATGTCAATGGAACTATTAAAGCATGATGGAATTCATAAGTGGATGACCACTTGGATGGATACAATCGAAGTTGGGAAAAAAACTAAATCCATTCAAAGTTTAGTAAATACCAACAAGTTAATTCAGACCTATAAAGGAATCACTGGTATTA
>CAZUTD010000283.1:0-2229 GCA_964623185.1 uncultured Clostridiaceae bacterium | reverse complement strand
GACAAGCGGTTTTAAAAATACAAAACTTAATGGTAAAAGACAATAGAAACATTGATGCTGTAAGAGATTTATCACTAGAGGTATATGCGGGAGAAATATTGGGTATTGCCGGTATAGATGGTAACGGTCAAACCGAGCTTGTCGAAGCATTAACCGGTTTAAGGGCCATTGAATCTGGGACAGTATTGATTAATAATAAGGATATTACCAATAAGATGCCCAAGGAAATAATTGAAAGTAAAATTGCATCCATCCCTGAAGATAGGCAGAAAAGGGGATTAGTGATGGAATATACGATTGCTGAAAATATGATTTTGGAAAATTACTCAAAAGAACCTTTTGCAAACAAAGGTATTTTAAATAAAAATGCAATTAATCAATTTGCAAAAAAACTTATAGATATGTTTGATGTTCGTCCAGCTGATGAGACAATTATTACTAAGTCCTTGTCGGGAGGAAACCAGCAGAAGGTGATTATTGCTAGAGAAGTTACAAATAATCCTGATCTTTTGATAGCTGCCCAACCAACTAGGGGCTTGGATGTGGGTGCCATAGAATTTGTCCATAAATCTTTGGTAGACCAGAGGGATAACAATAAGGCTGTCTTGCTCGTTTCACTTGAATTGGATGAGGTTATGAATGTTTCGGATAGGATTGCTGTTATTTATGAAGGTCAAATTGTTGGTATTGTTGATGCAAAGGATGCAGATGAAAATATCCTTGGCCTGATGATGGCGGGAGGAGGTGCTAAGCAATGAACAAGAAATCTTTAGCTGGTAAAATTCTAGATCAATTACAAAATGTTAATCTTATTTTTACAGTAATATCCATTATAATAGGTTTTTTGGTCGGAGCTTTAGTGCTTAAGTTAGCTGGATTTAGCCCAATAGAAGCTTATAGTATTATGATCCGGGGTGTTATTAGTAAGCCCAATTATGTGGCTTGGGTTATTACTCGGTCTACACCCATAATTATAACAGGTTTATCCGTGGCTTTTGCCTTTAGGACAGGCTTGTTTAATATAGGCGCAGAGGGACAATTTATAATAGGTGCCATGGCCGCAGCTCTTGTTGGGTATTTTGTGAAATTACCATGGATACTCCATGTACCCTTAGTCTTTTTAGCCGCTATCCTTGCAGCTGGTGTGTGGGGGGGGATAGCTGGACTTTTAAAGGCCAGATTTGGTGTCCATGAGGTCATTTCAACCATAATGTTAAATTGGATTGCCTTATATTTAAATAATTATGTTGTTAGACTAGAGGGATTTACAAGGGCGTCAGGACAAAAAAGTCGTGCAATTGCTTCAACAGCCAGCATTATTATTTTAGATGACTGGAAAAAAAGCACAGCCGGAAAGGAATGGCTCCAGGGCCATAAAATATTAAGGGATTTGCTTAGGGCACCCATAAACTGGGGTATTGTTGTAGCAGTAATTTTAGCTATTATTGTATGGTATATTTTAAACAAAACAACCCTAGGTTATGAATTGAAGGCAGTGGGCTTTAATCAACATGCAGCAGAATATGGAGGAATTAATGTAGCTAAGAGTATGTTTATATCCATGGTAATTGCAGGTGCCTTGGCAGGTGCTGCGGGAGGATTGCATGTCATGGGAATATCCCATAGTATTGCCAGCTTAGCTGCAACGGAGGGCTATGGTTTTGATGGTATTGCGGTTGCACTAATTGGCGCAAATACATCTGTCGGAGCAATCTTTGCAGGATTGTTATTTGGCAGTATCCAATATGGAGGCACCAAAATACAACCAGCTTTAGGTGCACCTACTGAGGTTATTAATATAATGATTGGTACCATAGTATTTTTTGTTGCTATGCCAAAACTAATTAAAATTGTTATTGCAGCTTATAAAAGGAAAAGGGGTGTTAAAAATGTTGGATAGTTTGGGTTTTATTCTTGGAACAACCTTAATGTACTCCACTCCTTTAATATATACGGCTCTTGGGGGAGTTATATCAGAAAATTCAGGAGTTGTTAATATCGGCTTAGAGGGAATGATGACCATCGGTGCCCTGATAGGTGCTACAGTGGGATTTTACAGTGGCAATCCCTGGCTAGCGTTTTTTATGGCAGGCTTATCTGGAGGGATTTTGGCCCTTTTTCACGCTATTGCATCTGTAACTTTTGGGGCAGACCAGGTTATATCCGGTATAGCAATGAATTTTTTGGGACCAGGATTAGCCTTGTTTCTATCTAGGATATTTTTCGAGG
>CAZUTD010000282.1:1837-2248 GCA_964623185.1 uncultured Clostridiaceae bacterium | reverse complement strand
CATTGGGCGTGCATTTGCTATAAGACCCGAACTACTCTTATTAGATGAACCATTTTCTGCCTTGGATGAAAATCTTAAGCAGGATATGCGAGAACTATTGGATTCACTCCAACAATGGCATCATTGTACAAAAGTAATGGTGACGCATGATGTAAATGAAGCAATAAAGCTAAGTGATAGGATAGTTGTGTTGCATGGTAGACCATGCGAGATAGTATTAAATATTTATCCTGAGTCTGCCCAAAGGCTAGATCGAGATTATATGCAGCAGATGGAACAGGTTTTATTAAATGCTGTGGGTTCTTGATAAATTTTAAAAAAACGGAGGTAGTTGTAAATGAAGCAACGAGTATTATTAAAATTTATCAAGAACCCACAGCATTTAATAAAACCTGTTCCATCAGCTGCATA
>CAZUTD010000282.1:1072-1827 GCA_964623185.1 uncultured Clostridiaceae bacterium | reverse complement strand
AATGAAGCAACGAGTATTATTATTTTTGTTATTATTTGCATTGTTCTTCAATATGGTAGGGTGTGCTAAAGGGGATGTTCAAGATCCTGCTACAGCAAATAAACCAGAAGAAAATTTAAAAGCTAAAGAGCTTGAATTGAGTGTAGGTATTGCACCCGGGCCGGTTACTTATCCGCTTGCATATATGGCAGATCAAAACAGTGGCATTGATCTCAAACTATGGCAGGGTGGAGAACAATTAAGCTCAATGATAGCTACAAAGGAAGTTCAGCTATGCAGTGCTCCTATAAACAATGCACTGCGTTCTTATAACAAGGGGCTTGATGTTCAGTTACTTACAGTTACAGTTTGGGGGATGCTCTATGTTATGAGCACAGAAGAAAATATAGATAGCCTACAGGATCTAAAGGGAGAGGAAATTGCTGTAGCGGGGCAGGGTGGGCTTCATGATCATATTTTTTGCCATCTCCTGATCGAAAACAATATAAATCCAGATATCGATCTTAAAATTACCTATATTGATATGGCGGAAGCATCATCACGTCTTGTGACAGGGGATCTTAAATATGCTGTTCTTAATGAACCCCATTCTAGCATTGCTACTTTAAATGCAAAGAAGGCAGGGAACACATTATATAGAGTTTTGGACCTAACACAAGAATGGAATAGGTTGTCTGGGCAGGAAAACATTCGTCTGCCTATGGCTGGCATCATAGTGGTAAATGACGATGAGACCACTCATGAGCAGTACATGG
>CAZUTD010000282.1:0-1062 GCA_964623185.1 uncultured Clostridiaceae bacterium | reverse complement strand
AAAAGAATATTCCAAATCCGCTGATTGGGTAAACGATAATCCTGAAGGAATAGGGCCAATAGTTGAAAAACATGTCCCATGGATGAAGGCTCCAGCAGTTGGCCAATCTATCAAATATGCAAGGCTACAGCCACAAAGAGCTATTGATTGTCAGAAAGAAATTGAGGTGTTTTTTAAAGAGTTAAGCAAAAATATTGCTCCTAAAGCTTTTGGGGGGGAAATACCCGATGAAGGTTTCTATTACCAAGGGAAATAAAGAATATCTATATTATATCTTAGGTATATTCTTAATAATTTTAGGGTGGCAGATGCTTTCTTTGCTTTATAATCAGGTGATCATTCCTTCACCTGTGCAGACGATACAGGCTCTTTTTTTTATTTTTAAAAGCGGTGAATTAAAAGAAAATATATTTATTTCTTTTAAACGCCAGATAGGAGGGCTAAGTCTTGGGGTACTGGTTGGGTTATGTAGTGGGCTATTAGCAGGATGCTTTAGAAAGCTGGAATTGCTTGTGCAACCACTAGTGAATATTTTAATGTCTGTGCCAGCAATAGTATTTGTGGTAATGGGGATGGTTTGGTTTGGTATGGGGACAAAAATGACAATATTTATAGTGGCGCTTTTGGTATTCCCTGTAATGCATATAAATACTGTTGAAGGGTTCAAATCTATAGATTCCACATTGATTGAAATGGCGCAAATATATAAATTGCCATTAATATCTACAATAAGCAAGGTATACATCCCGGGCATGTTTCATGGTTTGATTGCCGGTTTTTCATTATCCATGGCTTCATCAATCCGCCTGACTATTATGGGAGAATTACTCGGTGCTCGTGAAGGGATTGGTCAAAGGATAGCTATTGCTCGTGCTTACCTTGAGACAGACCATCTATTTGCCTGGATCATAGTATTGCTCACAATTCTAATTGGTATGGAGTATTTGCTAATACGACCTTTAAGATGTTTGGCAAGTCGCTGGCAAGTTAGCTCTAAATAATTTATAGGCTCTGTAAATTTAAAATGAAGAAATAGCACAATGTTTTCATAGTATTGCTTCA
>CAZUTD010000281.1:1445-2250 GCA_964623185.1 uncultured Clostridiaceae bacterium | reverse complement strand
CACAATAAATAATTTGTTTGGATATACAGTAAATAATAACAAGGGCAAACCAACAAACAGTGAGTTTATTGCGATGGTAGCTGACAAGTTGAGGTTGGAAAAAAGAGTTGGCTAGGATAAATTAAAACTATATATAAAATCATTAATGCCCCTAGAGCTAGGTTAAAGCCTAATTCTAGGGGCGAATATTTGTGAAACATATCAAAACAGATATTATCATAAATGATAATCATTTTCTATTTTATAATTATTTAAAACCTCTTCTACTAAATAATAATCGTATCCTTTACTTAAAAGCTTGGCAAATATCTTTCTTTCGGCTATAAATTTATCATTGCCTTTATTACAATATCTGGGATAATATTTTCTTATAAATTCATAGGCCTGTTTTTTATAAGTTTCTTGTTTTGTTTCAATTATTTTATTTATTTCATCACTGTTATCTAAATAATTTATGGCCTTATATATTGATTCGTTTGAAAATCCTTGTCTTATTAATTTATTATAAATATTCGTTTTTATTTGTTTTATAGGGGAATTCGTTTTTGTGGCAAAATATTTTTTTGAAATATTAATTGCAAAATTACCTTCATCTTCTATAGAATAGGCACTAATACTATTTGAAATTATATCTTCGTTTATGCCTCTGTCCATAAGTTCCTTTTTTACCAGGGATATTCCTTTATTTTGTTTTGCCATAACAGTGTTTATATAGTTTAATGCAAATTTATTATCATCAATATAATCTATTTGTTCCAATCGGTTTATCACCTTTAATATAATATCATCATTATAATCCTTACCC
>CAZUTD010000281.1:0-1435 GCA_964623185.1 uncultured Clostridiaceae bacterium | reverse complement strand
GTTGAATGCCTTAGCCAATGTTTCATTCTCCATTTAAAAATCCTCCTTGAAATGCTGCATTTAAATATGAGTTTCAATCTATATTACCAATAATATCTTAACTTATTTTGCAAATCAATAGATTCGATTATATGATATATAACTCTTTTGCTAACACCATACATTAGGATGGATTTTTATAGTGTAATTTGCAAATACTATCCTAAATGATAATTGGGAGATATTAGAATGGAAATTAAGGCACCAGTAAAACTTGATAGAAAAACAAAAAAAATAATTAGTAAAATTAATGGTGGAGAAATTGCAATTATCTCTCACGCTGATATAGATGAAATGGCAGCAAATTCTTTGGTAGAAAAAAAGGTCCTGGCAGTTATTAATTGTTGTAAATATATTAGTGGGAAATATCCAAATCTTGGTCCAGGCATATTAGAAAAAGCAAAAATAAAAATGTATGAGGTATTACAAGGTGATTTATTTAATATTTTGAAGGATGGCGATATAATAAGCCTCAAAAATAACAAAATTTTATACAATGATAAAATAGTTGCTCAGGTGGAGGAATTAACTTTAAAAAAAATCAATAAATTATTACAAATTGCAGAAAATAATTTTGAGATAGAGTTAGAAAAGTTTATTGATAATACCTTATCCTATGCCCAAAAAGAAAAATATTTTATTTTGGGTAAACTAAATATTTCAACCATTCAAACCAACATGTACAATAAACAAGTCCTAGTGGTTGTAAGGGGACAAGATTATCGTGAGGATTTAAATGCTATCTTATCTTATATCAAAGAAATGAAACCTGTATTAATAGGTGTTGATGGGGGTGGTGATGCATTACTAGAATTTGGCTTAACTCCAGATATTATTATTGGTGATATGGATAGTGTTAGCGATAAATGTTTGATCTCATGTAAAGAGATAATAGTTCATGCATATTCAGATGGTATGGCTCCAGGCTTAGATAGAATCAAAAAACTTGGCCTAAATGCTGTTTCATTACCTGCCCCCGGTACAAGTGAAGATATTGCGATGTTATTAGCATATGATCAGGGGGCCGATTTAATTGTGGCAGTTGGTGCACATTCAAATATGATTGATTTCCTAGAAAAAGGGCGCCGGGGGATGGCTAGCACCTTTCTCGTCAGATTAAAAATTGGCTCAAAGTTAGTTGATGCAAAAGGCGTTAACAAATTATATGAAAATGCCTTTAAGAGGAAATATTTATTTTATATTTTAATGGCGGCATTAATTCCTATATCAATTACATTGTTTATTTCACAACCTTTTATAAACCTACTTAGATTAATTTTGATTAAATTTAAACTCTCTTTAAATTATTAAGGAGGCAAAAAAATGATTTTTAATATAAGGTACTACATAATTACTATTATGATTATATTTATATCTCTAGGAATCGGTATTTTAA
>CAZUTD010000280.1:0-2317 GCA_964623185.1 uncultured Clostridiaceae bacterium | reverse complement strand
TTAACTTCTCCAAATTTTGTTATTAGTGTTTTTTTATCATTTCTTCTTTGGATGTGGTACTCCCTTTTTCTAGTGCTTGACTCCCTAATGGTCTCATCAAGCATTTCCAATGCTTCCTTGACTATTTTGACTCCTATTTCATCTAGGGATTTTCCTGTATTTATGATGAACTGGGAGATGTCTTTACTTTCTAATATTAGATCCTCCAAATTATTTTTCATATCCAGGGTGATTTTTTCTACTATTTCGTGTATAATTGTATTCATAAGAATAGCCTCCTCTGTGTTTTGGTGTGTTGCTTTGACACTTCCATCATAACATATGGGGCTATTCTTTTTATATTTTTTCCTACAATTATTTTACACTAAGGATTCTTACTTATTTTAAAATCTTTACCGCCTATGAGCATTATTGTTTATTGCGGAAAAAGCTTTTCATACAGGTTTTAGGGGATAAATTTAATATTTCCTTTTCAGTCATATTTAATGTAATTTTGAATACTTTATGTTATTATTAGAATATACTTTAATATTTAGAAAGGAAGATTTGCCATGACAAAAAAATTATATCGTTCAAATACTGATAAAAAACTAGCAGGGGTTTGCGGTGGAATTGCGGAATATTTTGATATAGATCCGACAATCGTAAGATTGGGGTGGATATTATTTTGCTTAGCTGGGGGAGCAGGTGTACTTGGTTATATTATTGCCGCCCTATTAATACCTAACCAAGCCGAAATTTAATAAAAAAGGGGGTATATAAAACCCATGCAAAACAAACTTTATTTATCCAATACAGACAAGAAAATTTCCGGGGTTTGTGGTGGGATTGCAGAATACTTTGATTTGGATTCTACCTTAGTTCGACTGGCTTGGACGCTTCTAGCATTAATTGCCGGTACGGGTGTCGTAGCCTATATTATTGCTGCTATTGTCATCCCCAGCAAAAAATATTATGATGGGGCCCTAGAGACTGATAATACCGGCCAGGCCACAGATAATACGGACTATGCCCATGTTGAGACTGATAATAGAAAAAACCGTTCATTATTAGGATTCATCCTAATTTTTATAGGAATTATATATTCAATTAAAAATTTTGTTCCTCAATTTCCCTGGCATTGGTTTAAATTTAGATATTTATTTAACAACTACTGGCCAATTGTTTTAATTATATTGGGTATTATTACAATTTTAAACTCCAGGGAGTGATTACTATTAATACTGGTAAACTTTCAAAGGGCATCATTTTAATAGGAATGGGGATTCTTTTTCTTCTAAACAATTTGGGAATAATTCCATGGTCTATTTACAAGACCTTTTTGCAATTTTGGCCATTTATTTTAATTTTTCTTGGAGTTAGTATTTTATTAGAGAAGAATAATGTTCTTATAATTTTACTATTGCTCCTATTCTTCGTTGGCCTCCTTGTCTACGGTTATGTATTTCATCTGCCCTATATTTAATTTCTTTAAAAAAGGCCTACCGAATTTTTTATTCGGCAGGCCTTTTTGTGCTAAAAATTTAGAATGTCATATAGGACTTTTACAAATTCATCTCTTTGGAATACCTTGTCCGGATTAAAACTTTGACCCGATTCAATTCTATCATATAGTTGATAGTATTTTGCTAAGGCAATATAACCTATATCTTGGTCCGATATTTTATCGTTATCCGGATGCAGGTTTATAAAAATCTCTGTGAACTCTGCAAGCCTTTTTTGCTTCATGGCTCCTAGGATCCATTTTGTAATTTCCAACTTGTTAATTTCCTCTTCAGGTCTAAAATATTCCTGACTTTCATCCAATATACCATTTTTTATAGCCGCTAAAATGTAGGGATAATAAGGGTTATCCTTGCTCACATCCTTAAAGGATATCTTGTCGCCCCTATTGTAATACTCATAATACCCATCTAAAGAATAGGCCTTACCCATCCATCCCAGCTCTACAATCCATTTTATTGCATCCTGTCTTAACAAAATATCATTTGGATAAAATAGATTGTTATCTTCCTTCAAAACGCCCATTTTATTCATTAAAACTATTTCCCTCTCATACCTACTATTTATTACATCAGTAAAACCGTCTTGTGGAGAAAAATCCCCTATATATTCTTCACCATTATTCTTTAAGAATTTACCTGTTATCGCATTAATGTAAGTAAAGTTAAAATCCTTTAATCCATATACCGGCAACAATTCTTTCAAGGGTATGTCCAGGCCTTTTTCTTTGCCTGCTAATTGGTCTGATAGCTGGATCAAATATTTTTCAAAGCCGATTTCATCATAAAACTGTTTTTCTATAATCTTCTTATCT
>CAZUTD010000279.1:0-2345 GCA_964623185.1 uncultured Clostridiaceae bacterium | reverse complement strand
GTTCTGGGTATGCTATTTTTAAAGACATAATTAAGGTGGTGAAACAGTGAGGAAAAAAGTTGTATTCCTTTGCTTTGTAGTTTTCCTTTGTATGACTATTGTATCCAGTTTTTCTTCGTTTTCTGCAAATGAAATAAATAATGCCTTCGTCAGTAAAACCCCCCTATTACTTATGGCTGCAACCTTGTTCTGGTTTATATATTATATAAAATTAGATAAACCTTTTCAATATGCACATGCGACCATTAATAATGAAAAAAAAGAAAAAGATGATAATAATAATGAATTTTTTACCAAGCCTAAAGTAACCTTTGAAGATGTGGCCGGTTTAGAAGAAGTAAAAGAGGAATTGATTGAAGTTATAGAGTTTATCAACCAAATAGAAAAATATCAGAAAATGGGGGCGAAAATTCCCAAGGGAATTTTATTTTATGGTCCTCCTGGAACTGGTAAAACCCTTTTGGCATCTGCTGTAGCTGGTGAAACAAAATCATCATTTTTTACTGCCAGCGGGTCTGAATTCGTGGAAAAATATGTTGGTGTAGGTGCAAAAAGAGTACGTACCCTATTTGACAAAGCTAGAAAGGAATCTCCTAGTGTAATATTTATAGATGAAATTGATGCTATTGGAGCAAAAAGACATTTGGATAGTAATAATGAAAAAGATCAAACTCTTAATCAACTGCTTATCGAATTAGATGGGTTTCACACAGATCAAACAGTTGTTGTTATAGGAGCGACAAATCGTCTGGATTTACTGGACGAGGCTTTGTTGCGCCCTGGCCGTTTTGACAGGCATATGTATATTGGCAACCCTAATGTCCGAGCTAGAACCGAAATTTTGAGAGTCCATACCAAGAATAAGCCTCTTGCCCCGGATGTCAAAATTGATGACATTGCAAAGAAAACCCATGGGATGAGCGGTGCCCATCTATCAAATATCGCCAATGAAGCTGCCATTATTGCAGTTAGGGAAAATAAAACAGTTATTTCCTTAAGCCATTTTGAACAAGCTATAGAAAGAGTTATTGCAGGCTTAAAAATAAAAAACCCCACCGTATTAGAAAAGGAAAAACACATAGTTGCCTATCATGAGGCGGGTCATGCTCTAATCGGTAAAATACTAGGCACTGATATGGTCCAGAAAGTATCTATTGTTCCTAGGGGGCAAGCATTAGGCTATGTATTACATATGCCACAGGATGACAGATATATCATGACACAGGAGGAATTGTGTGGGAAAATTATGGTTATGTTGGGTGGGAGGGCTGCAGAAGAATTGGTGTTTAATCATTTATCAACTGGTGCTAAAGACGATTTAAAGAAGGTAACAGATATTTCAATGCAAATGGTGTGTGAATACGGTATGAGTGACCTTGGTTATATGTCTAACAATTCCACTATGATTCATGTCTTGGGACTAGAAATTAATAAGGCTATGAACAAAATTATACAGGATTGTTATCAAACAACCCTAAATCTTTTGACAACCTATAAAAACGAATTGGAAATCATAGCCAAAGCATTAATAGACAGGGAAACATTGAATGCTAACGAATTAAATGAACTACTAAAGGATTTCGATGTAAAATTAAAAGAATCCAAAAAAGAACTTGCCGTCTAATATTTTTCAGCCATAGCTTATCAAATTTATATCTATTTGAATATAGTATAACCTTATCCTAAATATCTTGATATGGATTGGGCTGTTTAGCTTTGCTAACAGCCCAATCTTTGTCCTAACCTTCAAATTATTATATAAACTTACATGCTTTTTTGCTTTATTTCATTTAATAGGTTTTCTATAAAATCATGTGTTTGTATTATTCCTAACTCTCCCCTATCCCTAGATCTTACGGATACCGAGCTGGCTTCTATTTCCTTATCACCCACAATTAGCATATAGGGCGCCCTTGAAAGTTGAGCTTCCCGTATTTTAAAACCAACCTTTTCATTTCTTAAATCAACTTCTACCCTTATTTTCTCATCTTCCATTTTAGATTTCAATTTCAAGGCATACTCATGGTGTTTATCGGTAATTGGCAGTATCTTAACTTGAACTGGTGCTAACCACGCTGGGAATCTTCCAGCAAAATGTTCAATTAATATTCCCATAAATCTTTCCATGCTACCAAATATGGTCCTATGAAGCATTACCGGTCTTTTTCTTTCATTATCCTTATCGACATAGGTAATATCGAATTTCTCCGGCATCTGAAAGTCTAACTGGATTGTTCCACATTGCCATGTTCTGCCTATTGCATCTTGTAAATGAAAATCTATTTTAGGACCATAGAAGGCCCCGTCTCCCTCATTCAATATATAATCCACTTCTTTTTCCTTTA
>CAZUTD010000278.1:0-2351 GCA_964623185.1 uncultured Clostridiaceae bacterium | reverse complement strand
TTCTCCTGTAGCTCGAAATAGTAGGGGAATAGTGTTCATACCAGCTGAACAATATGAAAAAACTCCTGTAATTTTATTATATATTGCATTTAAAACAGCTATATGCATTTCCGCAGGCAAATTTGATTTGTTAAACTCTTCATAAAGGTGTAATAAATTTTTCTCACAGCTTAGCATTCTCTTCTTGGATGAACCAACATGTTTATGGGCAAGGGCCCGCTCTGTGAAAATAGTCATCATAGCAGCGGATGAACCATGGCCTGCAACATCCGCAATATATATGCCTAAATGATTTTCATCTATTTGGTATATGTCATAAAAATCTCCACTAACATTTTGGCAGGGAATAAATTCGGAGGTAAAGTTTACATTATGAATCATTAATCTTTTAGAAGGTAATAGGGATTGCTGAATTCTTCTTGCATATTTTAAATCCTTTAATATTTTTTTGTTTGCCTCCTGCAATTCCTTGGTTCTTTCATATACTAATCCTTCCAAATTATCTGCATATTCTTGTATTTTGTTAGAAGCCTCACTTAGTTGCACATAAGGTGAATCAAGATTTTTAACAAAAATAGCCCTAAATATTAAATATGAACTAATAACTTTATACATATGCCCTATCATATTGTAGCTATCATGGACATCCTTATATAGGGTAAAACAAGCCTCAGAAAATATTGCAAATAAAAGGCCTCCTATTATTTGGGCAAAAACAACATTTTTCGTATTATTATAATCTTTTAAAAACAAAAATATTGTTATTATCATCAAGACCATAATTATATATTCTAGGTTTATTTTTAACTGGGTCAATCCCTGGTTTTCTATAAATAAGGGCGGGAAAACATCAATACGGTATGTGACCAAGTAAAAAATTGTAAGAACCATGATACTAGCACCTATCATATAATAGCCTCTATTATGCCCAATTCTTTTTTTACGGGGTATAATAGCAGTGCTCAAAAGTCCAATAGCAAAAATTCCCCTTCCAATTATCCAATAGGTTGTAGCTATAGCAGGACCACTTTCAACAAAAAACCCAGGCATTCCCTTATAGGTCATTGTATGAAAAAAGTCAATAAATCCAACAATAAAAAAAGTACAAAATAGAACAATTAATCTGGCCCTTTTATTTTTAAAATAAGTATAGTAGGTTATAATAAATATGGCAAAGTATGTAATAATGCTGATAAATTCTAATACTACATGATAATATAAAAACGAGTGAGTTTCAATAATGGTATAATACTCTTTGCCACAGGTACCCACTATCCTAAACATGATAACTAAAGTTACAAAAAGTAAAATCAAATGCAAGTGATTTTTATCAATTCTTTTAATCTGTCCTTCTGTAGTCAATATTATCACCCTTTTTCACGTACATTTTTCTATTCTCACCTTATCCTATATTTCGCCAAAAATATTCATTTACCTTTAAATATGAATTTTTTAAAAAATAATCCTTCGCTTCTAACTAAATATATATTTTTACATCAGCACAAACATAATTATTTTTAAAAAGCATATAATGCCTGTAATAATATATAAATAAGGATGGGGTAAAATGAAGGCAAATTCGAATATTATAACCAATGCTACCAAGCAAGATATTCTTATTTTGGTAAATAAAAAGCACCCATTAAAGGCAGATTATGTACCAAAACCCCTTATTATCCCAAATGTCAATTTCATCTTCAAATATCCTGATGAAAAACAATATATGCAAACAAAAGCGGCTAGGGCTTTAGAAAAATTATTTCACGCAGCAAAAAATGAATATGTTTTTCTTTATGCTGTATCAGGTTATAGGTCATATGCTAGACAAGTATCTATATATAATAGGCATGTAGAAACAATCGGACAAATCCAAGCAGATAGGGTTAGTGCAAAACCTGGCCATAGTGAGCACCAAACGGGGTTAGCCATGGATGTTACAAGTGAAAATGTAAATTTCACACTTTCACAAGAATTTGCCGACACCAGGGAGGGAAAATGGCTTGCAAAAAATGCACATAAATATGGTTTTATAATAAGATATCCCCGGGATAAGGAACTTTCAACAGGCTATAGCTATGAACCCTGGCACCTAAGGTATGTGGGTACAAATGCAGCAGGTGAAATTTTTAAAGATAATTTAATATTGGAAGATTATATTATAAAACACAGCAAAAAATAATATTTTTTACATGACCCAATCGGGTAGGAGGTAGGTGATTATTTCACCTACCGACCTCCCACACCACCGGACATACGGTTCCGTATCCGGCGGTTTCATAGTTTACACTCTAACTTGAAGGTAATACTTTTGAAAACTTAGGTATCCTTCTCGTTCAAACCTAGCGTTGGTG
>CAZUTD010000277.1:0-2364 GCA_964623185.1 uncultured Clostridiaceae bacterium | reverse complement strand
CCGTCGAGAACACATGCCCATCTGCATAAAGTTCCAGTTCACCCGCAATATTGTCTTCCATGTGAACAGCATTAGCAGGACATACAAATTCACATACTCCACAACCTTCGCAAGCAAAATTGTTTACTATGTAATTATTATCTTCATCAAATTCAATCGCATCAAATCGACAGTTTTCTTTACATATACCACAATGAATACATATCTCATTGTCAATATTAGCTTTCCCCAAACCATAATAATCTGAAAACCGTCCCTGGGAAGCTTGTTGCATAACTAAATGAAGATTGGGAGCATCCACATCACAGTCTGCATAGGCCCGAGCATCTGCAAGTTTAATAAAGGCACTAGCAATTGTAGTCTTTCCCGTTCCTCCTTTCCCACTAAGGATTAATAGTTGTTTCATGGTGCACCTCCCCAATAAGAGTATCCAATAACTCCTTGAATATGGCCTTGTATTTTTCATTTTCTCTCACAGCAATAATAGCCTTAGAATTTATTAAGCCCAATTCTGTATCAAAGGGAATTTTACATAAAACCTTTATCCCATTGTCTATGCAAAACTTTTCAGCCGGGTTTTCATCTTCAAAACATTTGTTTAATACAACGCCAAAGGGTTTATTAAATAATTTTACCAATTCAAATACCATGTTCAAATTGTGGACCCCGAAAATTGTAGGTTCAGCTACCAAAACACAATAATCTGCATCCTTAATACTTTCCATTACAACACAAGCAGTTCCAGGTGGACAATCAATAATAGCAATATTTTTATCTTGGGGTATATAGTCCATAAGACTATCGATTATGGGAACACCTGAAGCCTGGCCCGTATCTAATATCCCGGTCATGACCCTGATATTATCAGATATACCCCTATTAATTACACCGATGTTTTTATCCACCTCAGACAAGGCTTTTTCCGGACAAACCAAAACACATCCACCACAGGAATGGCATATGTCCTTAAAGACTATTAATTTCTCCTTTATATAAGCCAGGGCATTAAAATTACAAAAATCAATACATTTTTTACACCCATTACAGAGGTCTTGATTGACCACTGGAATTTTCACCGCAATATCCTCAGTTTTTATCCCTTGAGGTTTTAAAAAAAGATGACCATTGGGTTCCTCTACATCGCAATCTACATATAGGGGGGACCCTGGTGCTACAGCGGCCAGGTTTACCGAAACAAGAGTCTTGCCGGTGCCTCCCTTACCACTTAGGACAGCAATTCTCATTTTATTTGCCTCCATGGTTATGAAATCCAGGATGTATCTCGCCAAGCTCAGACAGTTTTCCATCTATAAAAGCATTAATATTATCCTCTGCAGAAGCATTTAATGAAGCATAGATTTTAATGTTAGCAGGTTCTAGAACATCTGCCGCATTCTTGCCACATCTGGGTGTAACCAGGGCGCCCACCCCTGCATCAACAATTATTTGCGCTGCCTTAATTCCTGCACCACCTGGGCTGGCCGCAGCCTTATTTTCTAAAAATGTTTTTTTACTTGTTTCTGTATCATAAATTAAAAAATATGGACACCGTCCAAAGGATATACAAACATTTGTTTCAATTGAATTATAATCAACAGGTATAGCAATTTTCATTAGTAAACCTCCCAATTCATATTGTTTTTATTCCTGAATATCTCCGTGATAGCGCCTGCGGCACCTTCTGCACCCATGGGCTTTTTCAGGTTCGTCATATAGTTTATAGTCACCGCCCTCAATCCTTAACTGCTTTCCATTAACTAAAGCGCTAGCAACTTTTTTACGGGCTTCCCAGTAGATCCTCTGTACAGTTGTCCGTGCCACATTCATCTTGTCGGCACATTCCTCTTGGGTTAGTCCCTCAAAGTCAATTAATCTGAGAGTTTCATACTCATCTACCATCATGATAATTGAATCCCAGCCCCTCCCTTGTCTGCCAATTGGCCCAAATAAATTACTCTCCGGCAAACAACATACCCTCCGCCTTTTTCTAGGTCTTGACATCTTGTATTCACTCCCCAAATCATTGTAAAGAATAATAGGGAATGAATCCCTATTATTCTTTATCCTCTGATAATTTTTCTAATTCCTTGCTTATAGAATTCAGCCTGTCTTCCAAAAATCTTTTTTGCTCTGCAAGATTTTCTCTTGGGCTAATATTAGACATAAAAGGATAAAATCCTCTATTTCTTCTAAAGCCCTGTCTGCATCCCATACCCATGCCGAATCCAAAACCATAATTTGTTCCCCTGGCTCCTGTACAGATGCCAAAACCGCCTCCTGTCATTGGTCCGCCACCCATTGGTCCAGTTCCATCTCCTCTTGGCATTTAAGCTACCTCCCTTCATTATTGACATATGTTCTTTA
>CAZUTD010000276.1:0-2365 GCA_964623185.1 uncultured Clostridiaceae bacterium | reverse complement strand
ATCAGACATGGGGAAATTGTAAATATTATTTTCCTACAAAAAGTTGACACTATCTTTATTAAAATATTTCTTGACAAAAAAATTGAATCATAGTAGGATATAGATTAATGTTATTGAGATATTGATTTAATTGGTAATATATTATATACATATGTTTTTTAAATTGAATACTTATTAAAAAGCTATGAAAGAAAATAGTAAACAGGGAAAGATTATAGAGAGCCAATATATGGTGGAAATTGGTATCGAAAACTGTTGAATCCGTTCTGGAGCAGAGGGGGATTAAACCTTTACGGTTAACGCCGTTATGATATATTAAGGTCATATGATTATGATAAAGCAAGGTGGCACCACGTGGGTAAAGCTCTCGTCCTTGGCATTAAGCCAAGGGGGAGAGCTTTTTTAATTCCGTATAATCAAGTTAAAAAGTTCACCATCCTATGGGGCGGAGATTGGACTTGAATTTGTGAATGGAAACATAGTCCCTGATTTATAGAGAAAAATGGTGGACGAAATTTTATAGAAAACTTTGGAGGGAGCAAATATGAAAAAAGAGAAATTATTAATGACACCGGGGCCAACAACAGTACCCTCGGCAGTGCTTGCAGCGGGTGGAGAGGCTATGATTCATCACAGAACACCTGAATACTATCAATTATTTAAATGACAAGTTAAAAAGGGTTTTTCAAACCCAAAACCCTGTTGTCACCTTTGCGTCTTCGGGTACGGGGGGCTTAGAAGCATCTGTGGTTAATTTTCTGTCCCCTGGCGACAAGGTCCTTTGCATAAGTATTGGTGTATTTGGGGATAGGGTAGCAGATATGGCTAAAACTTTTGGCCTGGTGGTAGATAAACTTGATGTCCAACTAGGTTGGGGTGTAGACCCCGAAATCGTGGCTAAAAAATTGGCAGCAGAAGATTACAAGGCTATTTTTGTTACCCATAATGAAACATCTACCGGGGCCAATAATGATATCCAAGCTATAGGAAGATTAACTAAAGATAGGGAAACTTTATTGATTGTAGATGCTGTAAGTTCTTTAGGAGGATTGGATTTGCAGACTGATAATTGGGGGGTTGATGTTGTTGTTACGGCATCACAAAAGGCTCTAATGGGGCCTCCAGGCTTAGCCTTTGTGAGCGTCAGTGATAAGGCATGGAGGGCTGCAGAAAAAAGCAAAATGCCAAAATTCTATTGGGACTTGCTAAAGGCAAGACAATCCTTGGAAAAACCCTCTCCGCAAAATCCCTACACCCCAGCAGTATCATTGGTAAGGTCAGCAAACAAGGCCTTGGAATTAATTTTAGAGGAGGGTTTGCAAGAAGTCTTTGCAAGGCATACATGCTTGGCAGAGGCTACCCGGGGTGCGGTAGAGGCACTAGGATTAGAACTTTTTGCAAACACCAATGTCAGGTCTGATGTAATTACTTCTGTAGCTATGCCGGATGGTATAGATGGAGATGAAGTTAAAAAAATTATGTCTGAAAAATATGGGGTAATTATAGCAGGCGGTCAACAAAAATTAAAGGGTAAAATAGTACGCATTGGCCATATGGGCTATGTGACAGAAGGTGATGTTATACAAACAATAGCAGCATTTGAAAAGGCATTAATAGATGTGGGTTATCCAGTAGATCTGGGCAAAGGTGTTAAAAGGGCTTTAGAAATTTTAAAATAGATTTTAAAGGAGGAAGACTGATGAAGATATTGGTAACGGAAAGAATTGCAGATAAGGGTATAGAGGTCTTGCAGAAATCTGGTATGGAGGTCCTAGTGGATATAAAATTAAGTGTTGAAAGGGACCGTTTATTAGAGCTTGTTAAGGATTATGATGCAATTATTGTACGAAGTGTAACAAAAATAGATGAGGAATTTTTCAAATATGCTACTAATTTGAAGGTAGTTGGAAGGGCTGGTAGTGGGGTAGATAATATTAATATGGAGGCTGCGACCCAGCGGGGGATTTTAGTGGTAAATACACCCGAGGCTAATATTGTATCTGCTGCGGAACATACAATAGGGCTATTAATTGCATCCTCACGAAATATTCCTCAAGCCAATACCTTTATTAAAAATAGGAATTGGGATAGGAGTGCCTTCAAGGGAACGGAACTTCAAAGAAAGACTTTAGGTATAATAGGTTTGGGCAGAATAGGTTCTCTTGTAGCTACAAGAATGCAGTCATTTGGCATGAATGTAATTGCTTATGACCCATATATTACTGACGAAAGATTTATAAGATTCAGCGTTGGCAAAAGGACTAATGTTAAAGATTTAATTAGGGAATCGGACTTTATTACTGTCCACACACCTAGGACTGAAGAGACCTACGGGATAATCGGGGAGGAAGAATTTAAGGTCGCG
>CAZUTD010000275.1:2160-2366 GCA_964623185.1 uncultured Clostridiaceae bacterium | reverse complement strand
CCCCCCGATCTTAGACCCATGGTACAGCTAGATGGGGGTAGATTCGCCACATCGGATTTAAACGACCTCTATAGGAGGGTTATAAATCGAAACAATAGGTTAAAAAGGCTATTGGATCCAGGGGCACCGGATATAATCGTAAGAAATGAAAAGAGGATGCTCCAGGAAGCCGTAGATGCGCTGATAGATAATGGGCGAAGGGGAAG
>CAZUTD010000275.1:0-2138 GCA_964623185.1 uncultured Clostridiaceae bacterium | reverse complement strand
TAACAGGGCCTGGCAATAGACCCCTGAAATCCCTATCGGATATGCTAAAGGGTAAGCAAGGCAGGTTTAGGCAGAACTTACTTGGTAAGAGGGTGGATTATTCGGGGCGTTCCGTTATAGTAGTAGGTCCCGAGCTGAAATTCTACCAATGTGGATTGCCTAAGAAGATGGCATTGGAATTATTTAAACCATTTGTAATGAAGGAATTGGTGGAAGGTGAAAAACAATGAGAAAGAAGCTCTCTTTTGTATTAATTATATTAATTATTGCTAGTCTTATGGGGGGATGCTTTGGAAAAATTGAGGAAGGTCCTGGGGATAAAAATAGTCAAACTGGACCAGATGAAGGGATTGGAAGCCAGGGGGATAGCAGCATAGACCTGGAAATAGACCATATAAAAGAAAAGATTAAAAAGATGACCTTGGAAGAAAAAATAGGGCAAATCTTTATAATGGGTTTGGATGGATATGAGGCGGATAATGATATAAAAGAAATGATAGAAGAAGATTATATAGGGGGCATTATATTATTTAGCAGGAATGTAAAAAAACCGGAACAACTTTTGGAATTAACTAATTCGCTAAAAAACATTAATTCAGCTAACCATATACCTTTATTTATTTCTGTTGATCAAGAAGGTGGCAGGGTAAACAGGATGCCAAGGGAATTAAAAAACACACCTTCAAATAGGATTATTGGCCAGAAAAATGATAGGCAATTTGCCTATGAAATAGGTGCTATCCTGGGTCAAGAGGTGAAATCTTTTGGTTTTAATATGAATTTTGCTCCTGTTTTGGATATTGATAGTAATCCCAATAATCCCGTGATAGGAGACAGGTCATTTGCTAGCAACGAAAAACTAGTGGCAGATTTGGGTCTTGCTAGCTTGGAGGGTCTTAGGTCACAAGGGGTTATTCCAGTGGTTAAGCATTTCCCGGGACATGGTGATACTTTGGTAGATTCTCATATTGGCCTACCAAGAATTGATAAGGAATTAAGCGATCTTCATAAATTTGAACTAATCCCATTTAAGAAAGCAATAGAAAATAATATAGATGCTATAATGGTTGCCCATATATTGTTTGATAAAATAGATCCGCAAAATCCTGCTTCCTTGTCAAAACCTATTACTATAGACCTATTAAGAGATCAGCTAAAATTTAATGGGGTGGTAATTACGGATGATATGACCATGGGGGCTATTCTTGAAAACTATGATATAGGCCATGCCGCAGTTATGGCAGTAGATGCAGGATGCGACCTTGTCTTGGTTTCCCATGGCCATGATAATAAACTAAAAGCATTACAAGCTCTAAAGGAGGCTGTTCAAGACCAAGAAATTTCTATGGATAGAATTGATGAAAGCCTTTATAGGATATTGCAATTAAAAGAAAAATATGAACTTAATAATTCCAAAATTGAAAGTGTGGACATAAATAAAATTAATAGTGATATTATAGATTTGTTGGGTAAATAGTAAAGCAATAAGGCTTGATATACAAATTTTTTGTATAATAATTTTTATATTTTATTAAAATATATACATAAGAGGTGTAATAGTATGGAACTTGTTTATAAGGGAAAGACAAAGGATGTATACTCATTAGAAGATGGTAACTATCTGCTTCAATTTAAGGATGAGGTAACCGGCGAAGGTGGGAAATTTGACCCAGGTGCAAATGAGGTTGGCTTGACCATTGATGGAATGGGCGAGTCAAGTCTTAAGTTGACAAAATTCTTTTTTGAAGTTCTAACAGAAAATGGTATACCAACACACTATATTGATGCTGATTTAAAGACAGCTACTATGATAGTTAAGCCAGCAACTATGTTTGGTAATGGCCTTGAGGTAATTTGCAGGTACAAGGCTGTGGGCAGCTTCCTGCGACGATATGGAATGTATGCTAGGGAAGGGCAGGAATTAGATGGCTTTGTGGAAATAACCCTCAAAGATGATGACAGAAAAGACCCACCCATTTCGGAGGACGCCTTATATATGCTAAATATTTTGTCAGAAGGGGAATATAAGTTGCTTAAAGAGCTAACAATTAAAATATCAGGTATTGTAAGAGCTGAATTAGCCAAAAAGGGTCTTGAGCTTTATGATATAAAACTTGAATTTGGTAGAATAGGTCAGG
>CAZUTD010000274.1:0-2367 GCA_964623185.1 uncultured Clostridiaceae bacterium | reverse complement strand
CAAGGAATTGATACTTTTATTAGTTTAGAGAAACTTAAAGAAGATGAAATGGTGGGTATTGGATTAAGCGATGGATCACTTTTTAGACAATCAATTGAGATACTAAAAGGGCTAAACCAACCCTTCTACTCTTTTTTTGTGACCTTAACTTCTCACCATCCTTTTATTATGCAAGATAGGCATAAGGCATTAAAAATAGGAGATGAATATCAGGATACAATATTAGGAGATTACCTTCAAACTATCCATTATTTTGATAAGGAACTTGGAAATTTTATTAAAAAGTTGAAGCAAGAAAATTTATATGATAATTCCATTATTATAATTTATGGTGACCACGAGGGATTGGACATGAGGGATGAAGAAACTAATGAACTGCTAAGCTCCTTTTTAGACAAGCCCTATAAAGAGGATGAAATGTTCAAAGTGCCTTTTATAGTGCATATACCTGGTAGTGGGATAAAAAAAGAGCTTTTAACTGCAGGAGGCCAAATAGATTTCTTTCCAACAATTGCAAATTTAATGGGCTTAAGGTTGGAAGCTAACAGGATTATGGGTAAAGACTTACTAAATACCAAACAAGGATTTGTTGCAAAGCAGGTACATTTGATACAAGGATCATTTATAGATAATGATAAGATTTTTATTATGTCTAAGGATGGTATTTTTGAAAACAGCAGGGCGTGGAATCTTCACACAGGGGAGCCAATAAGCTTAGAGGAATGTCAGGAAGGTTATGAAAGAGCATTGGCTGAGATTAATCTATCGGAATACACAATGCAAAATAATTTGATAAATATTGTAAAGGAAAAAGGTTTGGAATATATTTTGGAACTTTATCAATGAGTCCATATCTCTTTATAAGTACATTAATAAATATGAAAAAATTTACAGATTAGTTGATGACTGTAATCCTTATTGAATATACTCAGAAATAGAAAAGATTTTAAGAGATTAGTAGAAATTAATTTTTTACTAATCTCTATTTTTGTTTTTGTTTTTTAAAATATTTTCAAGCTCTTCAGAATACATTTCTTTAAATTTCACCATACAATCTTCTAATCTTGCATATCCCAAAACAATATCCTCCGCCAAGGCACGACAAGAGGGGGAACCACAGGCGCCACAATCAATTTGAGGTAAATTTGTTAATACTTTTTCAATTTGAACGAGTTTTTCTATGGCCCTTGTTAAATCCCTGTCTAGTTTTGTGGAATATAGGGGATGGATAGGTTCCGTAATAATAAACTTTTCAATGGGAATATCAATTTCATCCAAAACAGTTGTAAATTGTTTTTCTGCCAATTGGCGGATGCGATTTCTAGCCACAAAAGAATTTTCTATTGTAAGACTTCCACCTATACAACCATTGGTACAAGCCTGACATTCAAGGAAAACCAGGTCATTTATTTTATTATCTTCTATCTCCTCCAAGACCTCTATAACATTTTCTATACCATCAATCGCCAGATATTCTTTTATTTCTAGTGCTTTACTTTGTCCCTCTACCCTAGACCATTCTATTCCCTTAAGAGGTGGATGGCAATCACTGGATTCTTCAGGAGAGGACATTTGTTTACTAACCATCAAAAATACAGATTTAATTGAAAGGCAACCATCAACATTGGTTTTTGATATACCAAGGGGTTCCATAAAACTAAAGACCCGTGCAATGCAAGGAGAAATATAGAATATTCCAATTTCCTCTTCCGGTCCCATATAATTCTTCAGAGCTTTTTGACGTGCAATAAAGGCTGAAATTTCAACCGGAGAATCTATAGGTAGGATATGGTCAATTAAATTATGAAAACGAAGTTGAATTAATCTTATGATAGCCGGGCATGATGATGATATTATGGGTAA
Organism: uncultured Clostridiaceae bacterium; assembly: GCA_964623185.1. Classification (GTDB taxonomy): domain Bacteria; phylum Bacillota; class Clostridia; order Peptostreptococcales; family Natronincolaceae; genus CAYMGQ01. The sequence continues at coordinate 504 of CAZUTD010000274.1, read as the reverse complement.
CTTAGAAGCATTAGCTATATAATCTTTGGTAAAACTAGTAATAAGTTCTGTAACATTGGAAATTTCATAAATATCATTAAAACCTAATTGTTTAACCCCATCAATAATCTGCTGGGGGGTAAAAATTTCATGGAATTGGCTATATAGGACAGGATCAATTAATGCAACCCTGTATGGGAATTGTTGGATGTAATCTAAATCATGGGTAATACCAGTAAAGGCATTTGAAGGACAGATACGGATACAGGCACCACAATTAATGCATTTGCTGTCGATAATCATAGCTTTTCCATCTTTTACACGAATCGCAGATGTTGGACAGCGTTTGATGCAATTAGTACATCCTGAACACTTGGTCGGATCTAGAGATATAGTTTGTTTTAGGTCACGCATAACAATCCCTCCTTAGGACATAATAATTATTGATTATATATTGAAGGAGACTAGACTCATAAACTCACAAAAAGTTAATAAATTTATCCAATTACAATAAAATCAAAATCT
>CAZUTD010000273.1:2093-2372 GCA_964623185.1 uncultured Clostridiaceae bacterium | reverse complement strand
CAATTACTCTTCCAAGGGGAGGTTGCTGCTAATCAATGGGATACAATAGATGGTTTTACAATCGGAAATGTAGTCTTTAAGGGTGATGAGAAGTTTGAAGATGAGGAGTACAAAATTTGGTATAAGAATGAGAATATTATAGCTTGGAAGAATGGGGAATATCATGCAACTGTACCGGATTTAATCTGTATTATGGACATTGAAAAAAATGAACCCGTTCTCAATCCAAATTTTGCGGAGGGTATGAAGGTAGCTATTTTTGTATTGCCTGCCCCCAAG
>CAZUTD010000273.1:0-2060 GCA_964623185.1 uncultured Clostridiaceae bacterium | reverse complement strand
TTACAGGTGTTTGGGCCCAGAAGTTTCAAATTTGATGTGGATTGGACCCCATTTTCTCAACTTAAATAGAAAAACATTATGAAAGCAAGTCTTATAATAGGACTTGCTTTCATAAATATTCTACAAAGTTGGTGTGGCTTTTCCCTATTATAATTATATGAAGTTATAGTTTGCATAAGTGTTTGGATAATACTGGTGAATATGATATATTGTTAAGAGAAAAACTTCTATTTGTAGGAGATGGGGGGGACAATAGTATGTATATAAGGGTGGCTGATGCCCTGAAATTGCCATCATTTCAAAATGCACAGGTTATGGCAGGCAGTGGTGGACTGGATAGGAAGATTTATAGGATCAGTGTGGTGGAATGTCCTGAGTTTCCCATCGATTTAGAAACCACAGGAAGTGCCAACCAATTATTTAAAGATGGTGATTTTTTTATTTCTAGCATGTATGCGATTAAGGATACACCGGAATTATTTTTAGATACAGTTAAACTTTATTATCAATTTAATACAAGTGGCCTAATCCTAGTAAATAGATATTTTCAAGAGATACCCCAGGAGGTAATAGACTATGCCAATGAAAACAATTATCCCTTGATTTTTTTAGATAAAACGATAGCCTATGCGGATGTTATAACTGATGTTATGAAGGCAGTTTTTTCACAGCAAAGCCACAGCACATCAATACTCGTGATTGATCAGATTCTAAATGGTAACTATAGTGATGAAAGGTTGGAAAAACTGGCTAATACTTTAAACCATAAGTTTAAAAATAATTTAATAGTGTCCTATATACAATGCTTAAATCAAAAGATGGATAAAACAAATTTAATTGTGAGTAGTTTAAGTGTAGAAGAAAATATTTTCGCGGTAAATTATTATAATGCAATTTTGGTATTCGCAAGCTACGAGGGTGAGATAGATACCCATCTTATCGAAAGCTTGAAGAAAATATTATTTCAGACTACAAGTAAATATACGACCGAATATAATATTGGGATTAGTGATGTCCATAAGGGGTTAAAAAATATAAAAATGGGTATAGAACAAGCTATGGTGGCTTGTAGGGTTAGCAGGATAGCTGATTCCAAGATTGAATACTATGATAAGATTGGTTCTTATAAACTCTTGCTAGAGATTAAGAATAAGACTGTACTAAGGAAGTTTTATAATGAATTTATAGTTCCCATCCGACAATATGACCAAGGGAAGAAGGGGGAACTGTTAAACACTATGCTTTGCTACGCTAGGAATGATGGCAACTTAAAAGAAACTGCCAAGGAGTTATTTCAACATGAAAACACTATCCGATACCGCTTAGCCAAGATAAAGGAATTAGTTAACGCAGAGGACGATAATTTGCGGTTTTCCGAAAATCTTTCAATAGCATATAAGGTATATAAAATTCTTTCTAGCGAGGAGGGCTAAAAATCCAACCCAAGACAAGCCTATATTGATAAAATTACATCCTGGCAAATGTGGAGGTGAAAAGTTGGCAGACATATTACAAATTACCTTAATGGTGGAAGAAGCCAAGGAGTTAATAGCCATGGCCATTACAAACCACCCCATGGTAAAAAAAGTTATGCAAAGAGGTAAATTGGTCTTAAAAGGTGGAACAACAGTATCAAGAATTTCTCAACTAATCACAAATAAGCCCTTAAGTATTTGCGGAAGAATTACGGAAAGGGGGAGCGTTGGAGGACTATATGAAAACAAGGCCCCCCATATATTAATGATTGAGGATAAGTCATTTAAAAATATTGATGACCAATTTCTGGATGAGGTTTTAAAACTAGGACCCAAGGATCTAATTATCTGTGGTGCTAACGCCTTAGATGCCTATGGGAATGCCGCCATGATGGTGGGCAGTCCAGGTGGAGGGGATATGTCCTATGCTTTTAGCTCCTGGTATGGTGAGGGTGTTCCGGTTTTAATCCCGGTTGGGATTGAAAAAATGATTCCTGGAGATTTAAGAAATGTAATAAAAAGAACTGGTAGGAAAAGAAAAAAAATTAGCATGGGCATGGGTGTGGGTTTAATACCAATTATGGG
>CAZUTD010000272.1:0-2376 GCA_964623185.1 uncultured Clostridiaceae bacterium | reverse complement strand
AGTAGTCTTCTGCAAGTATTCTTTCTAATTTTTGCCCCGAAATTCCTAAATCCTTACAGGTAATAGTAATCTTTGTCGGGTCAAAGTCATAAACACCCTTCTTACCTATAGTTTCTTCACCAAAACAAAATAGCCCCTTTATCTTATTTATCTCTTCCCTGGCATACCTAGCCAATTTTATCGTTTCATCTAAGAGTTCTTTACCCTCAGTTGCCATTTGCATCCTAGCAATGTCCAAAGATGCCAATAAAATATAAGACGGGCTAGTAGTTTGAAGTAGTGAAACAGCACTTTTTACCCTTTTTACATCGACCGATCCCTCTCTAACATGTAACATGGAACTTTGTGTAAGCGAACCTATAATCTTATGAGTGCTTTGGGCACATATATCCGCACCCGCATCCATGGCAGACATAGGCAAATTGTCATTAAAATGAAGATGTGGGCCATGGGCTTCATCAACAATTAAGGGAATCCTATATGAATGAACGATTTCAGCAATTCTTTTGATATCTGTTGACACCCCATAATAACTCGGATTTATAATTAAAACTGCTTTAGCATCTTGGTTTTCATCTAATGTTGTAGCCACACATTCAGGAGTTATACCAAGCACAAGTCCAATCTTCTCATCTATTTCAGCTTGCATATATACGGGTATTGCACCACTTAATATAATACCGGCAGTAACTGACTTATGAATATTCCTCGGAACAAGAATTTTATCCTCTTCCCTGACAACGCTCATTATCATGGCTTGGATTGCTCCTGATGTGCCATGTACGCAAAAAAAGGTATGATCTGCATTATTAGCATGGGCAGCTAATTCTTGGGCTTCTTTTATTACACCAGTCGGTTTGTGAAGACTATCTACTTGTTTAAAAACTGTAACATCAATTGACATCACATTCATGCCGATAAAATCTTTGAACTTGCTTAGCATCCCCTGCCCTTTTTTATGACCCGGCACATGAAATGGTATAGTATCATTATTTACATATTCCAATAAAGCATCGAATAAGGGTGTTTTACTTTGATCAAATTTTTCCATCAATCAACACCAACCCTTCTTTTTATTCTTTCAAGACAAAAAAAGCCCGTGATTATCTTATTGTTAGAGGGCTTTTCCGGAGCCTTTATCAGACCTTTTACATTTAGTTTTCTATCCAATAATTATAAAATAAATTATTATGAAATACAACAAAAACTTTTAGAAAATTTAATATCTTTTTAAGCGGATTATATTATATGTATTGGGCCTTTTGGGGAAGCCCTACCCAAATTCCTTGTCTGGAGGCAAGAGATATTTCAAATTTACTTATAGTTGGACCGAACCTTTTAATCCAATTTCCTGGGCCACATTTTGCATCCCCTTAATTGTTTCTGCGATAATCGTATCTAAATCCATATTCAGCATTTGTGCACCTTTTTCAATAACTTCACGATTTACCCCAGCAGCAAAACTTTTTTGTTTCCATTTTTTCTTAACGGATTTTGTTTTTAAGTCCAATATGCTCTTGCTCGGCCTTAAAAGTGCAGTAGCCGCAATTAATCCAGTTAATTCATCTATTGTATATAATACCTTTTCCATTTTTTCTACAGGTTCTACATCAACACAGATTTCCCAGCCATGGGATTGAACAGCATGGATATATTCCTCCGGATACTTGTTTTCAGACAAAATTTCCTTTGCTTTTATACAATGTTCCTCAGGGTACATTTCGTAGTCAACATCATGTATCAATCCGATAATTCCCCATTTTTCCTTATCTTCTTCCCCCAGTAATTCTGCAAAATGCAGCATCACTGCCTCCACTGTCAGGGCATGGGTGATAAGGCTTTCATTTTGGTTGTATTTTTTTAAAAGTTCAAAAGCTTCTAAACGGGTCGGTATTTTCTTATCCATTTTAATTCTTTCCTCCTCATATATATTTTCTAGTCCATAATAACTATGAATAAATGCCTATTTAATTGTAGCACCTAATACATCCTTAATTTGCCTTAGGGCAAAGTCATGGGCTTCAGGGTCAAATGATGCTACGCCCTTTTCATAAAGAATCACTTTTAAATCCCTGTTACATAATTCCTCAACTGTATAGAGGACACAAATATTTGTACAGACACCTACTATATGAAATTCGTCATAATCCTTAATTATATCTTCAAGGTCGGTATTATAAAAAGAACTGTACCTTTGTTTGAATATCTTTCTTCCCTTGTTTTGAAATTCTTTCAATTCATCAATTAATTGGGCTCCCTCTGTGCCTTCGACACAATGAATAGGAAATCTAGCAAATTCTAAATCATCCGCCTTATGACTATCGCAAATAAAAACAATATCATCAAATTCCTTAACCATGTCTGTAACAAAAGGTA
>CAZUTD010000271.1:0-2376 GCA_964623185.1 uncultured Clostridiaceae bacterium | reverse complement strand
AAAATATTTTTGTATATTTTTTTAATTTGCTGACAATACTATTATTGGATAGCTCCATAGTTTAATATTTTATTCATCCCAATCTCCCCCTTACAAAGGAAGCCGGCGGTATAGTACCGCCGGCTTCGTATTATCCCTCAATTTCTTCTTTTTTTGTTATTTTCCTTGTCCTTCTTTCCAGTTCCGGCCGTGGCAGCCATATTTGCCTCTGGCATCCCAAACATTTAATCCTAAAATCTGCCCCAGTCCTTAAAATTTCAAAACTTTTATTTCCACATGGATGTTGCTTTTTTAATTCGACTATATCACCTATTTGTAAATCTAAGGCCATTTTATTACACCCGCTTTCCTTCTAGAATTAAGGAGCCTTGTTAATAATAACTTTCCTTGGATATGGAATTTCTATTCCACTTTGATCAAAGGCTTCTTTAAAAGCTTTTCTCATTTTTCTTTCTATATCCCATTGTTCCATAGGTGAGGTTTTTGCTATAATAGAAATTGTTACGCCTGTGTCGTTTAATTCTGTTACTCCCAATACTGTGGGCCCTTCCAAAATCGATATGTTGTCCCTTTTTAAGTCTTGACCGACTTCCTTTAATACTTTTATAGCATGGTCTATATCTTCCTCATAAGCTATGGACATATCCACCCACGCCCGCATTTTGCCACTGCTTTTATTTGTTACCTTTGTTATTTCACCATTAGGAAAGATATGGAGGTCCCCATTAAATCCTCTTAGCTTAGTAACCCTAAGGGCCATTTCTTCAACAACACCGTCTATGCCCTGTACTTCCACATAGTCCCCTACAGAAAACTGTCCTTCGAATAGGATAAAAAATCCTGTGATTACATCCCTTACCAGGTTTTGAGCCCCAAAACCAAACGCCAATCCTCCAATACCTGCCGTTGCAATCAAGGGTGCTATTTCTACACCGAAGGCCTTGATAATGGAAGCGAAAGCAATAAAATAAACTAGATATTTCACAAGGCTTTTTATTAGGCTTTTTATGGTATCCATGCGGGAAGGGTCTATTTTTAATTTTATACTCTTCTGGGATTCAAAAAAACTATTTACAAAAGAATCTATAATTTTTGTAGTTATCTTGGCAGCAAAAAGAATCAAAACAGTTTTTAAAAACAAACCTATTATGGTTGTCAATTGTTCAGGATTTTTTAGAAACTCCATTACTTCCTTTATGGATACTTGTAATGTATTTATAAAAGCAATCATATTTTCCTCCTTAACAAATTTCTTCCACCATATTTTTGTTATTTAATCTTTTTATTTCGTAGATATTTTTTGCCCTGATATTGTTTTCTTGAATTTCTTTTCTTATAAAGTTTAATACATTTTCCCTAAACCTTATTGCTAAACCACAGCTAAGGGTAATTTCCCTAGGGGTAGGAATTGTATCAAATTCATAGTTTTTTTCTTTCAAAACCCTCTCCGCCTGCATAGCATAGTGGGTTGATTCAAAGGATATTACAAAATTTCTAGCTTCTATCATATTTGTTCCACCTTAAAGTTTTATCGTGTTTTTTGCATTGTTAAGTTTCTCTACAATGGTGTACATATTACTTACCCCACCTACAACCAATTTGTTTTTAATTTTAAAATAATCCAAACAGGTGCCGCAGGATAATATTTCTACCCCCTTTGCCTCCAGGGTTCTCAAGTGGTCAATTACCTCAGACCCCTCAATAGCTAAATACACGCCCCCATTTAACAATATAAGGCTTGTCGGAAGCGGGCTTACTTCTGTCAAGGCATAAATATAGCCCTTCATTAGGACTGCACCTAATTCTCCCGATCCCTCCCCAAATTTATCAGTAGAAATCAATATAACAAGATCTCTTTTGGGGTTTATATCTTTTTGCATATCTATAGCAGTAACTTCATTAATTCCGGCATCCTTAAATATATCTATATAATAATTCCCTTGGTGTTCTTCTATCTCTACCTTAAAATCCAGACTTTTAGCCAGCTTAAATACATTTTCTTTTGCAACTTCGTTGTCGACAATAGTAGTTATCTTGCCTCCAGCAATTTCCTCAAGCGCTTTTTTCGTATGGACCACCGGTAATGGGCAATTCATACCCCTTGCATCAATTCTTTTTACCATACTATATTCCTCCAATCAATAAGGGTCATACCCATTATACAATGATTCTAATAAAAATATCCTATTTTCCTAAAAAATTTGACATATTATCCTCTTATAAGTATATCAATTGGGTGGAATATCTTCAATCTTCTAAAAGATATTTGGTATAGAATTTTTCTATAGTTTGACGCCGACATATAGGGAAATATAATAAAAGAAAAAACATGGATATACCATGTTCTTGTGTTTATTTTATTAATGCTGTGCACCT
>CAZUTD010000270.1:271-2394 GCA_964623185.1 uncultured Clostridiaceae bacterium | reverse complement strand
AACTATACAGACCAATATCCTTTGTTCTAGTCATAATAACTACGGCCCCGCTTTGTTCTAGATAGTCCCTCAAATATTTTGCAATGGTCAGGTTAATGTCCTTCTCCTTGATACCACTTTTGCTTACAGTCCCCGGGTCAACACCCCCGTGTCCAGCATCCAGGACAATCACCTTTGTTATACTGGGCATAAAAGTTGCCACTGCCCTAAATCTGAAATTATTCCATAAAGCTAAAATTACCAAAACCAACACCATTGATATAAATATAATCAACAAGGTCCTTTTTTTAATAATAATTATCTTCAATAGCAATGCCCCCCAATATTATTTTACTTCTAATCATATATATATGATTAGAAATCTTGATATACAATAAAAATTTATGGTATTATTTCTAATTTTGAGGAAACAATATGCCTATATACTATATTTTTGTAAAAAGGAGAATTCATATGGATAATCATAAAGATATAGAAAACATTTCTCAACAATTAAAAGACCTAAAGGAACATATATATAAATCAAAAGAATACCTATTTGCCTTAGAAATGACCCTAGTAGATGGCAACAATAGCCGTCTAAAAGATAGCAAATTTGCCGGAGATATACAGGAACTAGATAGTAGTTTTGAAAATCTCCAAGCAAATATTAAAAGCTTGGAAAATAAATTATATAGTTAGACAAAAAATAAAGGCCATTGACATAGGAGGAAAAATCTAAAAGATTTGATTCCAAAGCTATGTCAATGGCTTATACATTAAATAATTAAATATAATCTGTGATGGATGTAATTTTTATATGTCTACAAGATTAATTGCATACCGCTCTTGTTAGCCATATTTTTTATATGTTCTAAATCCAAGGTAGTCCTGTTATCAATAACACTAAAATTTTGAACAATCGCATCTGGAAGCATATCAGCAAATAGCAAATTTGCACCTGCATTTAGTGCATTCAAATTTCCTTGAACATCTGTGAAACCCTTTGTAATATCCTCGCCTGGTTGTTGGGCTGTTATATAAACCTTTGGCATAAGAATCCTAAGTATGGAGATTTCTCTCAAATTGGTTTCAAGACTTCCTCTCCCACCCTCTTTGGCAAGTGGTGTATTGGCAGCTGGCATATAAGGTACAACTGGTGCCCAGTTGATATCCAATTCTTTCATTAGGAGTATATCATCAGCCAAGTCTTCCAAGCTTTGACCTGGATAATCTACAATATTACCGGATGCCAATTTCATGCCTGATAATTTAATTCCCTCAATACATTTCATGCGTTTATCAAAATCAGTAGAAGGATTAAGCCTATTAAAGGTATCTTTTTGTGCCATTTCAAATTTTAGCACATATTCATCAACACCCGCGTCATGTAATTCTAAATATTGTTGATTAGAAAATTCCCCACATCCAAAGCTAACCCAAAATCCAAGGGCTTTTATTTTTTCTGCCATTAAAAGCAAATTATCGAAACCATACTTTGGGTCCTCACCAGATATAAGGAATATCCTCCTAAAACCTACCTCATAAGCAACCCTAGCGGATTGAATGACAGATTCGGCATCTAAACGAAATCGTTTAATATTGGTATTACCAGCACGCATACCACAATAATGACATTGATTCTTACATATGTTATTAAAGGCAAGCATTGCGGTAGCATTCAGCACATTATTATTTTCTTCTCTGTGTATATTTTTAGCCCTAGTGGTATAAATATTTTCAAACTCGTTAAAAGGCATCCTAAGAACCTCCAACAAGTCCTTTTTACCATCAAGATTAATCATTATCTATCATCTCCATGCTAATTAAATTTGCATCCAAGGCCCTAGCTTCCTCTATATCATGAGTTACCATAACAACAGTACGATTTCTTATATTATCCTTGACATACTGGATTACATGGTCTTTAGTATTAATATCCAGACCCTTGAAAGGCTCATCTAAAAAAACAATATCGCTTTCAATTAAGATAGCCCGTACTATTGCAACCCTCCGTCGCATGCCACCGCTTAGTTCTGACACTGGTAAATCCATACTGCTTGGCCCAATACCAATCCTTTTTAAATGTTCCTTAATTTGTATATTATCAACTGCCTTTAAACAAACCATTCGTACATTTGCAA
>CAZUTD010000270.1:0-261 GCA_964623185.1 uncultured Clostridiaceae bacterium | reverse complement strand
CTTCTTGAAAAACGGCAGTTTTTTTCTCGGGAACACCCTCTATACTGCCACCATCTTGAACCATAAATCCCTTTAGGATATTCATTAAGGTTGTTTTGCCACAACCGGACGGACCCATAATACAATTAAAACGATTTTTATACAGGGTTGCAGTGAAATTTTTTAGCACAAGTTTATTGCCAAAACTTTTTGAAACATTATTTATAAATATATCCATTTTCAAATTTTCACCCTTCCTATAAATAAAAGTTTTATGCCATG
>CAZUTD010000269.1:0-2395 GCA_964623185.1 uncultured Clostridiaceae bacterium | reverse complement strand
GACATTCCCAAAGCGAACAGCCACAAATTCTGTCTTGCTGATACTGTCAATGGACTGGATTATCATTTCGGCTACCCTTTTGCTAGCACCCATTATGTTAGTAGGGTTAACAGCCTTATCTGTCGAAATCAAAACAAACCTCTTAGCCCCATATTCATGGGCACATTCAGCCACATTTTTTGTACCAAAGATATTGTTTTTAATAGCCTCCTGGGGGTTAGCCTCCATAAGGGGTACATGTTTATGGGCAGCAGCATGAAAAATTACTTGGGGCCTGTACAATTTAAAAATATCATCTAGCCTAGACCTATCCCTAATCGAAGCAATCAATACCTTCAAGTCCAAGTCCGGATAGTTTTTTAATAATTCATTTTGAATATCATAAGCATTATTTTCGTAAATGTCTAAAATCAAGAGTTGTTTCGGATTAAAGCCGGCAATCTGCCTGCAAAGCTCTGCCCCGATAGACCCTCCACCCCCGGTGACCAAGACAACTCGCCCAGATAAATAACCCGAAATCTCGTCCAAATCAACCTTAATAGGGTCTCTGCCAAGCAAATCGTCAATTTCTACATCCCGGATTTCCTTGATACTTACCTGGCCATCTAAGAGTTCATAAATGCCCGGTACAATTTTTAGCTTGCATTTAGTCTTACCAGCTTCCTCTAAAATTTCCCTGATTTCATTCTTATAGGCAGAGGGGATGGCTATAATAATCTCATCAATTTTTTTCGCCTCGGCTACTTTCTTGATATGATAACGGTCACCCAGCACGGGAACTCCATGGATTTTAGCACCTAATTTGGTGTCATTGTCATCTATGATGGCTACAGGCTTACTATGGAGGCCTTCATGCCTTCTTAATTCCTTAATAACCATAGCCCCCGCCTGGCCCCCACCTATAATCATTATTCTTTTTTTATTCTGTCTTTTAAAAATTCCCTCGATTCCCTGCTCCCTTAAGTCCTTTCTAAGACCCCTAGTCATCCGATAGCTCAGCCGGACCCCACCTATGAGGATGGTATCCAATATAAAAACTAATATGTAAATACTTCTTGGCAGTCTCAGCTGCATCATCATCATATAGGTGACTAGACCTGCATTTGCAGCAAATGAACAGGCAACTACCTGGATCACTTCTTCTACACTGGCATACCTCCATAGGTTCCTATAGAGACCAAACACATGGAAAAGTCCTATTTTAATTAAAGTTATGACTAAAATATTTTCCAAATAGATAGGCAGGTATTGGTTAAGCATATTTCCCTTTAATATACCATCAAACCTAATATAAAATGCCAATAGGAAACTCAAATTAATAAGTATGGCATCTAATGTTATTAGCAATAGCGAATACATCTTCTTTTTCATTTTTTCTCCCCACTTTTACAAAGCTTGTCACATCCTGGTGTCATTATATCATTCCCCAAAGTCTTTTGACAACAGAAAAAGCCCCTGGAAGAATTCGGGTGGTTTGCATTTTTTACTAGGGTCTTATTTTGACCACAAAAAGCTCGGCTATTTGATCAGTCAAATTAGAAAGTTCACTGGGTATGTCAAAAGGCAGGTTAACAACATCACCCCTAGAAAATTCTTGCGGTTCTAAATCCCAAGCCCTGGCAGTGATTGTCCCCCTAATAACTATCATATAGACAATAGCATCAGTGTTATGTCTAGGAAACTTTTTGCCAGCCTCTAAGATTACATGATTTAATATCAGATTTTCATCAGTAATAATGTTTTCAAACAAATCATCCTGAGTTAAGCTATACTTAAAATGCTTCATCATCCTCCACCTCCCCCCTAAAATAAGATTTATTTATTTTGGTATCTTATGTCTACCTAGTAAGATAGTCCCTTTAATTCTGGTCCCTGGAATTGGCTCAACTCCTCCAACCCTTTCATATTGCTAGTCCTACTAACATTCTACCAAATTGTAAAGAAATTTGCCATCAAAAATAAGAGGATTGTAATAAGATTGTAAACCTTTTTACCCCTAGTCCTGTTATAATAATATATAGAAAGATATTAGCAAAGGATGTGGTCAGATGAAGCTTTCTGTTAAATTATGTACAAGCCTTATTTTATTATCTATTTTCTTTGTAGGAGTTTTTAGTTTAAATCCTGGATTCATATATGCCCCAAAAGATATTACTGTGGCAGCTGATGACCAAATAAAAGAAACTATAGAACAAGAGAATGAAAAATCGGTAAGCCAGGAGGTCTATGATACACAAGAAAAGGATGGGAGCGAGATTGAAGTTAATCCAGACACTCAAGAAGTATTAGACGAAAATCAAAAAATTGCCTACCTAACCTTCGATGATGGACCTTCCCCAGAAGTAACCCCTCAAATCCTAGATATCTTGAAGGAATACGATATAAAAGCGACCTT
>CAZUTD010000268.1:0-2415 GCA_964623185.1 uncultured Clostridiaceae bacterium | reverse complement strand
CCCGCACCCAAGTTATTAAATAGGGTTCAACAAACACTTAAAAATCAAAAAGAAGCCATAGTCTTGATGCATGATGGCAAAACAAAACAAACAAGTGCTGATGCCCTGCCAGATATTATAGACTATCTCAAGTCTCAAGACTATATCTTTAGAAGCCTAGAAACCTATGATTTTGACTAAACTTAAAGCACCTGGCATTTTAGACCAAGTGCTTTTTTCATGACTAGATTATTCCTCAGATCCTATATCATCCTCATTGTACTTATATTTTTGCAAGCCCGACCTAAATACCTGGACCACATCCTCACGGTTATCCAGCCTATAAACCCTTGCAGGGTTTTGCTTGCTGTCCCAGTCAATGCCATTCCACCATATGGCCACCTTGATATTATTAAAGGGGTACTTGTCCATATAATCAAACATCTCCTGGACCCACCTCACCTTATTGCCACCAACCTCATTAGACCCAAATTCAGTAATCATAAAGGGGTGGTCAAACAGGGCCATGTATTCATCATATAAGTGGGGGTATATGGCATCAAAATCCCTCCATACCTCGCCCCTGTAGTAGGTACCCGTATTATAACCAGTCAAACCCACTATATCTACATACTCATCCCCTGGATAATAGTTAAGATAATGATTCCATTTAAAGCCCGGAAAAGATAAGTCATGTGGATTCCAGACCCATAAAACATTGTCAACCCCGTTTTCTTCAAAAATCTTATAGATATACCGCCAAACTTCCTTATAAAGGTTGGTATCTTTAGAAGTATGGTAGCTGGAATAGACACACCACTCCCCATTCATCTCATTATTTGGCCTGAATAAAACAGGGTGGCCAAATTCCTTTAGGCCCCTTGCGTATTCATTAAAATAATCGTCATACTTCCCATCCAAAATATCATAGCTAGCACTCTTATAGGTTTGGGCCGTATCCATGGTTTGGAGAGTTAATTCCACATACCTACCATCATTATAAGCATTTTTCAATTCCGCCAGGGGTACTGTGGTTTCCAAGTTTTGATACATTACCAAAAATTCAAATTTATAGTCTAGCCTGTTTTCCAGGCTTTTTAAATAATCTAAGCTTACAGGGGCCGAATTTTCAAAAATACCCCACTTTAGCTGGTTGGAATTTAAAAAATAATCCTCATAAAATTCCTGGGTTTCAGGATTCAAATCCCTAGCCACAGGTTTAAATTTACTCTCAATGTTAGCCTTGCCCTTCCTATCAATAATCCTAAAAGAAGATATAATATCCATATATTCCTCATAGTTAGCAAAAGCCCGGGAAGATTTTATAAAAACTGTATAGACTTCCATATTGTTTTTTATTATTTCTCCACTCACATAAAAGTTTTTATCGTCCTGGACCCTGGCAAGCTTTTTCCTGCTCCATTTCAATAAATTTGTCCTTCTTCCTCCTATATTTACCTGGCTTTGATACTCCTTTGTATGGTCAATCCTATTGTTTAAGAATTTATTTGCATAATTTATATATATATTAGACGAATGAACAGTCCCATAAAAATTATCATAATAAATTTCAATTTCCCATTCCTTGTCCCTTATTACTGTCCTGACACCCTCAAGGGATGTATCTACTTCCATATGACTAGGATAATCTATCCTATAGCCATCTAGGTGGTTTGTCAGCCTGTTTTTGCCCTGGCCTATGCTAGCAACCTGGATATTGTTACTCCCGGTCGCACTGGCATAAAAATTTTCACTTCCTATCCAGGTAAAGATACTAAAAAAACACATGATTAATATGCCTGTCCTCAATAAAGTCCTTTTCATATGTCTTCAATCCCTTCAAAAAATATTTTCCACCTTCTATTGTAACATAAGCCGAAAAAATCATCAGGCAAAAAATTTAAACCTTCCGCCCGGTAGCCCTTCAATTATACCCTCCAACTCCATTAAGGAAAGCTGTTCAATCAGTTGAACCTGGTCTATACCAGTATTCTTACTTATTTCTTCTATAGTCTTGGGAGTGGCCTTAATAGCCTCAATTATTTTTCTTTCAAGAGGGGATAAATTCCCTTTGTAAACCTGGCCTAGGTCTAAGTCCTTGGAATCTTGGTCCAAAAGCTCTTCCTGATAAGGAGTAACTTCTTTTCTCCCGGTGAAATCTTCAGAAATTAACTGATTAGGACTCAAATAAATATCAGCCCCTTCATAGATTAGGCGGTTAACCCCCCTGCCCGTAGGACTATAAATTTCGTGAGGGGGTGCTAAAATTTGCCTGCCCAGAGATTTTCCTATATTTGCAGTAATCAAGGCCCCGCTTTTTTCTCCTGCCTCCACCACCAAAATTTTCTTGCTCCAACTACTAATTAAAGCATTTCTTTTGGGAAAATACTCCGGCCGTGGTTTAGTGGTCGGAGGATATTCGGAAATTACAGCCCC
>CAZUTD010000267.1:0-2429 GCA_964623185.1 uncultured Clostridiaceae bacterium | reverse complement strand
ATAGACAAGTTTATATGAGAGGAATCCAACGTTCATATGAATACGAGGGATATTACACAGAATAATCCAAATACAAATCATGCAATGATTAGACTCCAAATAAGTCATGGAGTAGTAGATAAAATATGAGTAAGGAAATGGTAGAAGTCAGTAAAACAAGTATTCCATCAGAAAGAAACAATAGTTAGCCTAGATATGAGATGATAGAAGAGGGCGAAGCTATTGCTCTACTTTATCACACAACAGGGGAGCGTGTCATAATAGTGGTGGGTGTGGTTTATGTCATAAAATCAAGGATTTCAGGAACTTTAGATAAATATATTTCATGCATTGCTTAGGGTAATTAGGATCTAATTGCTGTAAGCAATGCATGAAAAGCAAGGATTTAATTCTTTAAAAATTAATAATCATATATTATAATTACTGTTAGTTGTGTCGTATCAGTAAAATGTAGCGAACTATACAAAAGAAGAGAGTGAAATTGAACCCGGTGGCGAAGCACGTATCTATGCTAAGATATATTATGAAACTGGGGAGGTTGGCAATGTTCCTTACATAAGGCTCACTGGTGTTCAGGGTACTTATAGTATTTTGAATACAGGAACAAAATATTCAAATGGACAAGTACGATATGGCTGGCGAGGATTTTATCTGCCACAGGTCAGATATGAAAACCTCACGAGTGGTTGGTACTACAGAACGTCTGGTACAAAAGTCAATGTTAATGGCAGGCAGCTGGAGACAAGTGATGTTGCTTATGCGTACATTTGGGGTGAAGCAAAATGCACCTTAACTAGAGGAAGTCAGTCTTGGACTGCCGCTTTGTTGGTTGGAGAATCCCAATCACCAATGTAATGATATCTTTATCGGTAAGCAATTCTGTATTATAGAATATCGTTTATCAGGGATGAATTAACTATTAGGCTAGTGATACTTATTTAGATGCCTAACCAATGTACGATAATAGGCTTTTATCTGACAATATAATAGTATTATTTTACTTTTCGGAAGCAATAATCGGGTAGGAGGGAAAATTAATTAAGTTCCCCCCATATCACCAGTACGTACCGTTCAGTATACGAAGATTCTCTGATTTTCGTATACTTTCAGATAATAGTCAGTCGTGGATATCCATCCTAGGCTGGCTATTGTTTATACTACTAAGAATTGGGCTATTGGATGTTCTTCAATAACTTTTCCTTGTGTTTCCTTTTTGGGTATGCCTCCCTTTTGAACTGGGTTGGTTTCTATTTCCCTTCTTTTATCTGTTGGATTAGGTTCCTTTGATTTTCTTTGACAATATTAACATGAGCGGCGTTCACCGCAACCATTGCAGACATAAGGAGGCTTTGATTGTTTATCACAAAATTTCTTTTTATAATGAGAACAACACCTAGTACATGTAGTAATGCTACAAAAGCAACCATGATTATTGGCATCCTTTTTTATCACAAACATGTTTTACAATACAGTCTTTTCAAATGATATAGTCATTAAATACTCTACCATAAGGTTCAGATTGTTTGTAATAAATATGGTTCTTTACTTCTTTTGATATGGTTGTTGGATTTTAGCCTAGTTCTATGCCAATAACCCTAAAGGAAAGGTGGTTATTTAAATGTGGTTCAATCGAATTACTTTCTGTTTTTTGAAGATATCTATGTTTATTCATATGTACTTCTCAAGAGGCATCCCAGAAAGATTATAACTTTTTAAAGAAGTAACTTTTACTATCAAATTTGCAAAAGTTAATTCCGTATCTATGTGATTAGGAGTGGAACTAAACTTTTCAGTTGAGGTCGATCATAAAAAGGTAATGGTAACTAGAAGAATGGAGGACACAATGCCATTATAATGATATAATGGCGAATAATTATTAATAAATGGAGGGAATATTATATATGATAACCATATTCAATCGTAAGGAAGTAAAGATAACTAGGAGAATGGAGGAGTGTTTCGAGATTTGTAACCTGCTTGCATCAAATGGTATACCTACGGCTACACGCACAAATAGTATGACAAATTTAGGTCGATCTCGTGGCATTCCTGGAATAGACACCAATTATGCAAACGAATACAGGATTTATGTACACAGAAAAAATCATGAAGAAGCTACAAACATACTCATGAGATTTAAAAAATAGAGGTGTGTTTACTTTTTCAAATCTTTTTATCCAACTTATCTAATGGACTTGAATAGAACCTTAAGGACCTGTAAGGATGTTATTGATAGCTTTAATAAGATTTTTGAAAGCTACTGGAACGATGTAGAATTTAGAATGTTCTCACCTGTAGATAAGGAAAATAAGAGGGAATTAAAAGAATTATTAAGAAGGAAATAATTGAAAATCTAAAACTAGAAAGAGAAGAATATGATTCTCATAGAAATTTAGTAGTTGCTACTACAGGGGAACGTGTCATAATAG
>CAZUTD010000266.1:0-2452 GCA_964623185.1 uncultured Clostridiaceae bacterium | reverse complement strand
CAAGGTAAGAACTAAAAGGTTTTAGAAACTCAAATGAAAGGGAGGATGCACATGAATTCAATGGTATTAATTGTAGGTTCGATTGCTATTTTTTTAATTGCTTATGTTACTTATGGTGCGTGGTTAGCGAAAGAATGGGGTATCGATGATAGTCGAAAAACACCAGCCCATACAAAAAATGACGGTGTTGACTTTGTACCCGCAGAAGCACCAGTACTATTAGGGCATCACTTTGCATCTATTGCAGGCGCTGGCCCTATCACAGGCCCTATTGCAGCTGCGATATTTGGTTGGGTTCCTGTACTGCTTTGGATTATTATAGGTAGTATATTCTTTGGTGGAGTACATGACTTTGGTTCTTTATTTGCCTCCATTCGTCATGATGGTAAATCTATCGGAGAAGTTATCGAAATCAATATGGGTAAGACAGGTAAAAAACTTTTTGCTATATTTGCTTGGTTAACTTTATTATTGGTTGTTGCAGCTTTCGCAAATATTGTTGCTAACACTTTTGCAACTGTTCCTGAGGCAGCAACTGCTTCCGTATTGTTTATCTTCTTAGCTATTGGTTTTGGGGTAGCTGTATATAGAAAAGGTGTTTCCCTAACAGTAGGTACAATTATTGGGGTAATTTTACTTTTCACATGTATAGCTATAGGAAATATGTTCCCATTACAAATGAGCTTTAATTTCTGGATTGGCTTTTTATTAGTTTATATATTTATTGCATCAGTAACACCAGTATGGATCCTACTACAACCTAGAGACTACTTGAACTCATATCTATTATACGCAATGATTGCTGGTGCTGTTTTAGGATTAATTATCGCAAGACCAACACTTCAATTACCCGCTGTTACAAGCTTTAATGTAAATGGTCAATGGATGTTCCCAATGCTATTTGTTACAGTAGCTTGCGGTGCTATCTCTGGATTCCACTCTCTAGTAGGTTCTGGAACTAGCTCCAAGCAATTAGACAAAGAAAGTGATACCTTGCTTATCGGTTATGGTGGTATGTTAATAGAAGGTGTATTAGCAGTTGTAGCTATCATAACAGCAGCATACCTTACAGGAGACAAACTTGCTGATTTATTAGGAAACGGTGGCCCTGTAAATGTATTCTCTGACGGTATAGGAAACTTTATGACTAGCTTTGGTATTCCATTTACTGTTGGTAAATCCTTTGTTGCCCTAGCCGTATCAGCCTTTGCTTTAACAAGTTTGGATACGGCTACTAGATTGGGAAGATTTATTTTCCAAGAATACTTTGAAGATAAATCAACAGGAAAACAAAGTCCATTAGCAAATATGTATGTGTCCACATCAATTACAGTTATCTTAGGTGGATTACTTGCAATCACAGATTATACCAAAATTTGGCCAATCTTTGGTTCTGCTAACCAATTATTATCAGCTCTTGCTTTAATGGCAGTTGCTGTATGGTTAAAGAACGCTGGAAAGAAACACAATATGTTTGTAATACCAATGGTATTTATGTTTGCTGTAACCCTATTAGCATTAATCTTCTTGATTAGGGATAACCTAGCTTCTGGTAATATGCTATTGGTTGTATTCCCAGCCCTATTGTTTGTATTAGCGATAGTACTGGCATACCAAGGATTCCAGGTTCTAAGCAAAACTGATATAGAAACAACTACAAAAGCATAATAATCACAGGTCATAAATTAAGGAAGGATATTTATTATCCTTCCTTTTTTAATGGGGGTTTACACTGATTGTACTAATAATACACTTATGATAAAATGTAACTAAATTTAAATAGGCCACCTCTTAGGCGGTGGATTTTGTTTTAATTAGATTGTCTTAAGGAGTTTAATATAAAATTAGGGACTTGCCTTATCAGTTGTTTTAGTGGGTCTTTAATTTTCC
The DNA here is from genome assembly GCA_964623185.1 of uncultured Clostridiaceae bacterium. Taxonomy (GTDB): domain Bacteria; phylum Bacillota; class Clostridia; order Peptostreptococcales; family Natronincolaceae; genus CAYMGQ01. The sequence continues at coordinate 562 of CAZUTD010000266.1, read as the reverse complement.
AGCAAAAGCCTTGGATGGTGTCAGTCCATTACTGAATCCAATTTGGATGGAATTTGATTTTACCTTGGGTGGAATTTGATTTTACCAAGGAAGAGTTTTGAAATTTTGTTAGATAACAATAATTTGTGTATATAAACCAGGGAGGGAGCTTTAATTTATGGGGACAATATTTGGTACCGATGGTGTGAGAGGGGTTGTTAATAAAGAGTTAACTCCAGAATTAGCATATAAACTGGCAAGGAAAACAGCATATGTGTTATTAGGGGGTGGGAAATCTGCCAAGGTTTTGATAGGTAAGGATACCCGTAAGTCGGGGGATCTTTTGGAAGCAGCCCTAACGGCTGGATTTTTGTCCATGGGAATAGATGTAGTTGGTCTGGGCGTTTTACCGACACCCGGAGTAGCCTATTTGGTCAGATATTTTGCCGCTGATTTGGGTGTTGTTATATCTGCCTCACATAACCCAGCCGAATACAATGGCATAAAGTTTTTTGACGGTCAGGGATATAAATTATCTGATGAAACCGAGGAAGAAATTGAGTCCTATCTCCTGCAAGATAAG
>CAZUTD010000265.1:306-2463 GCA_964623185.1 uncultured Clostridiaceae bacterium | reverse complement strand
CCTTTAATTCAGCCTTGTCTTCAACAACATCAACCAAGTCACTAATTATTGTCTTGATAAAGACAGCGGTTGAAGAACCATTTCTCATATGGAGTTCATCACCCATATGTACCGCTTGAGCAATGATTAGATTTAGGTTTACCCCTCCCATAGATTTGACTAATTTTTTAAAGTTAGGGGCTAACACTTGCTCAATCCATTTTAAACGCTTAACAGTATTATCCGAATGGGCACCAAATCTTAAAACATCTCCTGCCCCTTCATTGATAGTGCTATAGGCAAAGTTTCCTAATTCCTTATTTTCTACCACATATAGGGGCATGGAGTATGATGTAATACCCGTCATAGGACCAACCGCATTATAATGATGGCAGGGTTGGTATTTTATTTTTCCACTTGCGGCCAATTCAAATGCCCCTTCGTCATCCTGTGCCAGACCCTCATATTTCAGGGCTGCCACAACTGCCCCCTTCATAGGTCCGCTCATAGTTTCCCATGTTAGGGGCGGCCCCGAATGTAGCAAGGTGTTTTTGTCCATACCCTCTATTACTTCATGAGCTGGTCTCATATCGACCCAAACTGCTTGTGCATTTTTCATATTATTTATTGCTTTTTCATTCGCTTTTTCAATCAATGTTTTCATTTCCTATCACCGCCTCTATTCTTCCATGTTTTCAGCAAAAGCTACTAATGCTTGTGTAAAACAATCCATGGGTGCATATACAATACCAGCACCTACTTGGCCAACACCTGGTTTTTTGTGGGCCATACCAGTATTTATTACGGGTAATATGCCCGTCTCCACTACCCTTCGGATGTCAATTCCCGTAGGGGCACCTTGAAAATCCAAGCCCGGCATTTGATAATGAGGACTTGTTCCAACAGTAATCTCGCCCATATCATTTGTATAGTTAATAGCTTCCTGCACCGATTCAGCTCCCACAAAACGGACAACTGCTGGCGCTGCACCCATAGTAAATCCACCAATTCCTAGGGCTTCAACTATTGCACTATCCCCCATATCCGGATTTGCATCCTCTTCTGAATAGCCTGGGAAATACAGGCCTTTAGGCATTAAGACCGGTGCCTCGAACCAAGTTTCCCCAAGTCCGCTGACCTTGATACCAAAGTTTGTTCCATTCCTACTCATAACAGTCACCACAGTAGAACCTTCAATATTTTTGACCGGATCCATAGTAGCCTTACCAGCAGCCATTGCTAGATTTAAGAAAAATTGCTCATTCCCCACAATAAACTTTGTCACTCTTTCCAGTTCCTCTTTATCATCCACAACTTTAACAATATGGGGCATGATTATTCTCGCAAATAGGGATGATGCGGCAATATTTCTTTGATGCATTTCATCACCCATGGCCAAGGCCTGTGCAATTACTACTTTCAAATTAATAGGACCAGATAGTTGCAAAACCTTTTTCATAATTGGTGCCAGAGAATTCTCTAACCATTTTAATCTTTCTATAACTTCCTCATCATTAGCTCCAAATCTCATAACCTTTCCCAAGCCCTCATTAAAAGTAGAGTAGCCATAGTTGCCAAAAGCTTCGTTCTTGACTTCATACAGGGGCATGGAATAAGTAATCATACCAGTCATAGGCCCTACTGCACCTAAACTGTGGTTTGGAACAAATTTAATTTTTCCACTCACCGCTAGGGCCTGGGCTTCTTCTTCTGTATCTGCCAAACCTTCATACCGTATAGCTCCGACTACCGCACCTTTCATGGGACCACACATGTCATCCCATTTGATTGGTGGACCGGCATGCCCTATAGTCATTTTATCCATTCCAGGCAATACATCTTTAGCATACTTTATATCCACTAAAAAAGGTTCTGCGGAATTTATCCTCTTTAAAGCTTCTTGATTAGCTTGATCTATATTTATCAATGTAGTTTCCTCCTCTTTGAAGTTAAGTTTTTTTATTGGTTTAGTTTAGCCAAGATTGCTAGTAGCTTTTCATTTCCACCAGCAGGAGGCCTCCATTCTACATGGGCACCCACTGTTCCCTGGTCCACAACTGATTTGTAGAAACCCTCTAAACCAACATTTACCACCTTTAATTCAGAGTTGAAAAGAGTTTTGATATTTTTCATTTTATTCTCCTCCTAAAAGTTCTTCCAAGTGCTTTCCCTTAGTGA
>CAZUTD010000265.1:0-296 GCA_964623185.1 uncultured Clostridiaceae bacterium | reverse complement strand
CAGTGAAGCCATCCTAGCTGCTTGCGCATTACTTGGCATCACAACAACACCAGCATCTATTAATTTTTTCTCCTGTTCTTTTCTGTTTTGAGGATCTTTATCAGTTCCACAAATAGAAGCCACAACACTAATATATCTGTCTTCCCTAGCTGCTGATTCTTTCGCTTCGGTAATTGCAGGTAATAAGGCTCCAGCAGGATCTTCATGACACCCATAACCCAGTACTATATCTAGTAGTATCACCGCAACTTCAGAATCCTGACCCTCTTTTTTAATTCTTTCAAACCTCAACCTTG
>CAZUTD010000264.1:0-2505 GCA_964623185.1 uncultured Clostridiaceae bacterium | reverse complement strand
CATATTTAGCAGCTTTTTTTAATGCCTCTTTCATTAGGGCACTATTCATAACGGTTTTACCGTCCTCACTAATACCTATTGCCCCAGCCCTTAGCATTTGTGAAATATCAGCCAAGTCTTCACCTAATTGACCCTTGGTAATAGCACCTATGGGTAAAATATTGACCAAGGCCTCCTTGTCAGCTTTCTGTTTGATATAATTGATAACATCCTTATTATCAGTTACAGGATTTGTGTTTGGCATACAGCATATTGTCGTAAATCCACCCTTTGCAGCCGATTGACTTCCTGACTTTATTGTCTCCTTATGTTCGAATCCTGGCTCCCTTAAATGCACATGAAGGTCTATAAGCCCAGGAACTACCCACCAATCCCTAGCATCTATAGTTGTATCAGCCTTGTCGGTGATATTCTCTCCTATGCAAATTATTTTCCCATTCTCTATTAATAAATCTTTCACCTGATCAATATTGGACACTGGATCAATGATTCTACCATTTTTAATTAATATTTTCACCTCTACTATCTCCCTTTCTCCTAGGTTTTAAGCTTTATATTAGAATTTCTATAACTAATTACCATTATAGTTGAATTCTCCTATTTATAATAGCCTAATAGGCGAAATCGACCCTTTTACTCATCTAGTAAAGATTATAGTTAGGAGGCACTACACCATCAGGGTTAAAAAACTATGGTCCCTAATTACTTATAACAAAATAAAAAGGGTAATAAAAAGATTATTATTTAATAACCCCTTTATTACCCTTAATTTTATAATTATATATAAGAAACACACTAAATGCATCGGTTAACATACCTGCACCCACCATAGCTCATCATCCTTCCTGGCCTCTCCGGACCAATTTAAAGGTTCTATTCATATATTTGAAAGTATGTTACCACAATGTTCTATTATTGTCAATACATTTTTTTGTTTTCTCTTGTTTGTCTTGTGTAATTATCCTATATAAGAGGGTCATATCAAAATTAATACTTATCTAATATTTCAACAAGCCTTTCCCGTGAAATTAGGGCCTGGCCTACCGGTCTAATTTCTAATACAAAAGAAGTTTCTAGGTTTTCTAACAATTTAAGATAATAAATAAAATCAATTTTCCCATCCCCAATTACCTGGTGGTCCTGGACCCCATTGTGATCATGGATATGACAATTTTTTACATACTGAAGATTTTGGATGAAAAATTCCTGGTTATCTCTTTGCCCATATGAATGTCCAATATCCCAAGTAAGAAACAAATCCCCCTCAGCTAATAATTCCCCCAGGACATTTCTAATCATACCATTAAAATTACCCACATTTTCTATACATGGCATTATCTTTCCCCTGGCGTATTCTCTTATCTCAACAAGGGATTGGTGGAAAAGGTTAGCAAACCTATCCCTATAAATATCCAAAAGGAAAATCTTCTTATCTGTTTGGGTAAAGCAGACCGATTCTCCGGGGTGGATGGTTATCTTTTCGCCTCCAATTTGGCTTGCAAAATCAATACATTCCTTTAGCCTTTCTAGTCCCGCCCTCCTAACTGATGGATGCAAATGATATAGTGGGATGTCTTCAGGTGCATGGAAACTTAATTTTATGCCTTGGTTTTCTACCCTTTCTTTAATTTGTCGCCGTTCATCTGCATTATATTTTTCAGGAAAAAAAACTGGCACATTTAAATTTATTTCGACAGCAGAAAAATTGTTATCTTTTGCAAAATCCAAAACTTCAAAAATATTTTCCTGGCCTAGGGTTGCGGCATAGGCTAGCCTATTTAATATTTTCTCCCTAAACATTATTTTGCCTCCATCCTAATAAATATCAATCTAACTATTCAATCTAATAAAAGTTTACCTGTAATCTATGGGTTTAAAGTGGGGGACTAAACCCCCACCAGCAAAAACTATAACCTGACAAAATTTATTTTTGAAATCCCTTCAACATCGCCAATCAGTTTTAAGGTATCCTTATCCACTACAGAATCAACAGTCAAAAACATCATTGCTTCTTCTCCCTTAACATTCCTGCTTACCTGCATGGTGGCTATATTTACCTTGCTAGCCCCCATCAAGGTACCCATTTTACCAATCATGCCTGGTTTATCTAGGTTATTGGCTACCAACATATAGGGCATTGGATTTACATCAAATTCAAAACCATTTACCTCTAAAATCCTAATATCTTTTTTAGCAAAGACAGTCCCAGCCACTGTAAAAGTCTTGTCTTTTGCTATAATATTTACTCGAATTTTGTTGGCATAGTCCCCATTTGCACTCTCCTTGCTTTCCACAACAGTAATGCCCCTATTTTTGGACATTAATTTTGCATTTACATAATTAACTTGTTCCTTCAGTATTGGCTCAAATACCCCCTTAAGCACTGCAAGGGTAATAACCGAGGTCTCCATATTAGCCACTGCACCACTATAGACAACTTCTATCTTAGTAATTGGTTCTTTTTCTAATTGGTGATAGAGCTTGCCTAAAACCTCGCTCAATTTT
>CAZUTD010000263.1:0-2513 GCA_964623185.1 uncultured Clostridiaceae bacterium | reverse complement strand
ATCCATCCACCCATAATTCCAAAGGGCCCCACGGCTTCATTATTCTTAGTTAAAAACCCAGGGATTATGGTGTGGTAGGGCTTTTTCCCTCCTTGAATAGCATTAGGATGGTCCTCATCAAAACAGAAGTTTTCACCCCTGTCATGTAATGAGATGCCAGTTCCTGGAATTACAATTCCGGAACCAAAACCCCTAAAATTACTCTGATAAACCAAAGTATGATGCAAAGGGAGTTCCAAAAAATTTTTGAACCGCATATAATATTGTACCTAAGGCAGCCGCCAGGCCAAGCCCCTTATCCAGCGCCGTCCCTACCATAATTTGTGTGGCAACTATTCCACCATTTAAAATCGGTATACTAACAATTGCCGCCTCTTTGCCAATTATCGGTGCAACTAATAATGTCGATCCTATAACAATAACCATAGAAATAACAGCAATTAACACAGTCCTCCACTCATCTACCAATTCTCTTAAATTTATCATTGTTCCCATATGAAAAATGATAAATGCAGATGACCATTTGCCCAATGCTGTTAATCCTGCTAATTCTATTATATCTGGTGGTAATATACCAGTCATAAAACCAATTAGAAACAGGATAAGACTAACAAAAACCGATGATAGCTTAGCCTTGGTCAGGGTTCCTAAAAAGTCTCCTATCCCGAAAATCGCTAAACAAATAAATAGATAAAAATACATGATCCTCACTCCTTCTGAATTATGTCAAAATATTATTCCATATGCTTAAGACATTATAACACCGAAAAAAACTTGTCGCAATATGTCTAAGCACATTACAGGCATTCCCATCCCTTGCAAATATATCCATAATAAAAATCCCTCAAACAATTAGTTTGAAGGGAAATATAGATATCTCCTATTTAGAAAATTTTGATGTCCTTCTCAAACTGTCTTAAATTTATATTTAAATTTGAAATTTGTTTTTCAAAAGTTAAAATAAATATATCCTTGTTTTTTTTATTAAGCAAGCAAAAGAAAATACCCCATAACTAGTATACCCAGAACAATTCGGTACCAACCAAAAACTTTAAAGTCATTATTTTTTATATAACCCAGTAATAATTTAATCGCTAAAACAGAAACCATGAAGGCTACTATCATACCCGTAAGTAAAATAGCGATTTCGATCCCTGTAAAAACCAATCCGAATTTTACTAGTTTAAGGGCACTTGCACCAAACATCACGGGAATAGATAGAAAAAATGAATATTCAGCCGCTATATACCTAGATGTACCTAATAAAATGGCACCCAATATGGTTGCCCCTGACCGTGATGTACCCGGAATCAATGACAGCACCTGGAACAATCCAATCCCAAAGGCTGTCCCATAACCCAAATCATTAAATGTTCTAATACTACCGTCTCGCCCCCGATTACGATTTTCAATAAGGATAAACAGAACACCATAAAGAATTAGCATAATAGCAACTGTTTGATAATTGTATAAATGCTCATTTAACCAATCATCGAACAAGACACCCATTATCCCTGCAGGAATCACCCCAACAACTACCTTGTACCAAATTCTCATTGTATCTTTTTTTTGCCTTTTGGACTTATTTTGTGAGAAAGGGTTTAACTTGTTAAAATATAGAAGAACCACAGCCATAATTGCACCCAACTGTATTACAACAAAAAACATCTCCTTAAATGCCTCTGATGCATTTAGTTGGATAAATTCTTCAACCAGAATCATATGACCAGTACTACTAATAGGCAACCATTCTGTTATCCCTTCAACAATTCCCAGAAATAGTGCCTTTAATATTTCAATATAATCCATAGATTTCAACCTCCTGATTTTGGCTAATATTCCTTTTAAATTTCCTATCATATAAAAACATTGATTTATTAGCACGAATATTTTATAGTAATAAACTTCATGAGATATATTATAACACACACCATATGCCTTGCAATAAATAATACTATAAATAGTCTAAAAACAAAACTATTGGTGTCATTTTATAACAAGGGGCATATGATGGAATGGATTATACTTATATTTCATATGATTTTATCTGTATGTCAAAATAATAGGAAGGTGATTAGGTGGATAAGGACAAAAATAAAAGACCTCTTGATGCTAAAGATAAGCAACTAGAAAAATACCGTCATCAAAATACCGGCCCCGGCAAAAAAATGACTAGTGATACTGGTGTGAAAATTTCTAATGATAGGTGGTCCCTAAGAGCAGGTAAGCGGGGCCCCACACTACTACAGGATTTCCATTTTTATAGAAAACAATCGCGTCTTAACCGTGAGCGAATACCTGAAAAAGTTGTTCATGCAAGGGGCTTTGGCTTATATGGTGACTTCGAATTGTATAGGTCCATGAAAAAATATACAGTAGCAGATTTCTTACAAAAACCCGGAACAAAAACACCAGTTTTTTGTCGATTCTCAAATTTTGTAGGGAGTAAGGGTTCTAAAGATACGGCTATAGATATACGAGGCTTTGCAGTAAAATTTTATACACAAGAGGGG
>CAZUTD010000262.1:0-2516 GCA_964623185.1 uncultured Clostridiaceae bacterium | reverse complement strand
ATTTAAAAATATTAATAAATATATTATGGGTACAGTAATATTATTGTACATAATATCCAGGATGCCACCTTTTCTTAGTCAAGCAGTTGAAAAAATATATGTAGCTGAATATGGTAAAATTGAATCTGTAGTATCCGCAGTTGGATATGTGGCGAGAAATGAAAAAATAATTAAATCTTTAAGAGATGAGGAAATTTCTCTATTTGTTAATGAGGGTGATAGGGTTAGAAAAGGACAAAAGATTGCCAGTATTTATTATGATAACTTGGATGAAAAAATATCTAGAGATTTGGAAATAATTAATTTAAGGATCAATTCTATTAAAAGTCAACAAAGTAATCAACAATTTTTTCAGGGAGATATAGAAAAACTTGAGAAGGAAATAAATTCCCTTGGTAAAGATATACAAGGCTATATAAAAGATGGGGAATTCGATAAGGCTTATTTATCAAAGGATCAATTGTTATTATTGACTGAAAAAAAAAGCATCATCAAGGGTGAGAAAAGTTTCTCTGGTAAAAACCTTGACCAACTCTTAAGTCAACAAAAAGATTTGGATAATAGGTTAAATGATTCTGTTGAAGTGCTTTATAGCGAATTTTCCGGCTTTGTGGTTTTGGGAAGTGATGGGCTGGAGGAATTGTTGAGCATTGAAAATTTAGATGGACTCTCACTACATGAGTATAAAAGTCTTGCTAATATAGTTGCAAAATCAAAGGATAATCTGGATAATCAGGAAACTCATCTGAAAATAGTTGAAACCCATAGATGGAATATTGTTACTAGTTTAAAAGGGGAGGAATTTGATGGTTTAGAGGAAGGAGATAGTGTAAAAATACGACAAGGGGGGGAAAGCATTGAGTATAATGCCTGTGTAAAGAAAATAATTCATGAGACCAAAGAAGAAAACATTGTTATTTTTGAGCTGACTGAATTTATGGATGATTGGTATAACAAAAGAGTTATCCATTTTGATATAATAAAAAGTAGTTTTGATGGTATTATGATTCCAAACAATACAATTGTAGAAATGAACAACCAGCAAGGGGTACTTAGGTTGGATATAAATGGATATTGTGTTTTTGTTCCCATAAAGATAAAAGGGAGTAATAATGAGCATTCCATTATATATAATGGATATTTTGAGGATGATGATGCTAACAAAATAAATACTATTAATTACTATGATGAAATAGTTGATTCAAGAAAAATTAAAGAGGGAGATAAAATACGCTAATTATTTTAAGGAGGAATATTTTTGCTAACAGATATTGCAATAAATATTAAAGAAACATATAAGAAAATAAATTCGGCTGCGGAAAAGGCTAATAGAAATTCCCGGGAAATTAAATTAATTGCAGTAACGAAAACCGTTGGAACGGATGTCATAAATGAAGCTATCAACTTAGGCATTACAGATATAGGTGAAAATAGGGTTCAGGAATTATTAAAAAAGTATGATGCGATAGGTGATAAGGTTAATTGGCATATGATTGGGCACTTGCAGAAAAACAAGGTAAAATATATTATTGATAAGGTAACATTAATTCATTCTGTGGATTCTTACAGCCTAGCAGTAGAAATTGATAAGAGGGCAAAACAGGCTGGGAAAATAATGGATTGTTTATTACAAGTAAATGTATCTGGTGAAGAATCAAAATTTGGTTTGGAACCATGTAAAATCGAAGAATTGTTAAACAAATTAAGCTTATTAAAAAACATAAGAATTTTGGGGCTAATGACCATAGCTCCATTTGTAGCAGAAGCCGAGGAAATAAGAAAAGTTTTTAAGGATTTGAAAAAACTTTCCTTAGATATTGCGGGCAAGAAAATACATAATATAAGTATGGAATATCTATCCATGGGAATGTCAAATGATTTTGAAATTGCAATAGATGAGGGAAGCAATTATGTAAGGATTGGAAGCAAGATTTTCGGTGAAAGGAATTATTAATTTGGAGGGGGATAAAACAATGGCAGGTAAACTAATTGACAAGGTAAAATATTTTATGGGGTTAGATGTTTTTGAGGAAGAAGAAATTGAAGAAGATGATATTCTATATTCGCAGGAAAATGTAACACCCCTTATTAGCAGCAAAAAAAATAAGGTCCTAAATATTCATACGACTACACAGATGAAAGTTGTTATTTATGAACCTAGTAATTTTGAAGAGGCACCAGAAATTGTAGATAACTTAAAAAACAGAAAACCTGTAATAATTAACTTGGAAAGTATTGAACCAGAATTGGCCAGGAAGTTTTTTGATTTTTTAAATGGCGCTATTTATGCTTTGGATGGGAATATACAAAAAGTTTCCAGCGGAATCTTTATTCTTGCTCCTAACAATGTTGACATAACTGGGAATATTAAAGAAGAATTAAAAAACAAGGGTGTGTTTCCGTGGCAAAAATAGCAAAGGAGAGTGATATTTTTTGTTTTCTACAACAAATATTATACTAGCATTAAGTTATTTGGTAAGGTTAATAAATATTTTTATATTGATTAGGGTAATTTT